>CAZPRQ010000082.1:0-1525 GCA_964589415.1 uncultured Candidatus Saccharibacteria bacterium | reverse complement strand
TTAGACCAACCTGAAGCTTTTATAAAAGCAGTAACGTCTTTTCTTTCATGAGCCTTTTTAGAATATCCGTTTACCATTTGTACTTGCTGCAGCTTGAAAATTATGAGCGGTGGCGTTTTTTGAAACTTTTGTTTAAAAAAGGTTTTTTTCCCAACTCCCAGCAACGTAAACAGTTGGTATGGACCGGCAAAGCAATGTCTATTTTTGCTCTAGCCCAGGTTTGTGTTATAGCAGCCGCGGGAGCGGTTGCCTTTTGGGTGTATGGTTCAATACTGGAGAATTCGGTTGCGGCATTTTTGGTGTTTTTAGGGCTGAGTATAATTTTTCAAATGGCAGCGTTTGTATTTTTACTCCTGGCTTCGGTATTGGTTGCGCCGTTTGATGCTAGCGCGAAATTTATTGTTCTGACCCGAGCGAAAGCAAAAATAGAGAATTTAAAATCTCAAATTAAAGTAATTGGCATTGCTGGCAGTTACGGAAAGACCACAATGAAAGAAGTGCTAAAGGAAGTGCTTTCCGCCAAGTTTTCCGTAATGGCCACGCCGGAAAGCGTAAATACTCCGCTAGGAATAGCAAGATGGATTTTGTCCGAGGTTAATTCCGCCACGGAGATTGTTATTGTGGAAATGGGCGAGCATTACCGGGGAGATATTGCAAAGTTGTGCCGCCTAACAGCTCCGGATATTTCCGTGGTTACCGGAATTAACGAGGCGCATTTAGAGCGCATGAAAAAAATGGAAACTATTGTAGGGACTGTTTTTGAAATTGTATCCGGCACCAAGCCCGGAGGGTTGGTGGTTATAAACGGCGACGACAAAAGGGTAATGGAACATTATAAAGAGTATGTTTGGCCGGACCATGTTGTGGAAAAATTTAAAATGGATGATCTAGACAATAAAAAATTTAATCCTGAAAGTTTACAGTGGGAAGCGGTTTTAGACGGGGTGGGAAATATAACTATTGGATTGTTGGCGCCATATGCTTGCGGGGTAGTTTCAGCGGCAGCCAAGGTTTCCCAAAGTTTTGGCATGTCGCCCGAGGAGATAAAAAAAGGCATTCAAGGCATTTTGCCGGTGGAGCATAGACTGCAGTCAATTCGTTCGAGCGGCGATGTGCTGGTTATTGATGACAGCTACAATGGCAACCCCGACGGCGTGCGTGAAGCAATTAATGTATTGTCCCAATTTTCCGGCCGAAGAAAAGTGTATATAACGCCTGGACTCGTGGAAACAGGCAGTCAATCGCAGGAGATACATAAAAAAATTGGCGCGCAGTTGGCAGAGGTAGTCAATGTGGTTATACTAATAAAAAATAGTGTAACTCCCTGGGTAGAAGAAGGAATATTTTCTGCCAATGGACAAGCACAAGATGCGAGCCCAGAAATTATTTGGTTTGATACCGCCCAAGAAGCGCATGCTGGATTAAAAAATATTTTAAAACCAGGCGATGTAGTGCTTTTCCAAAACGATTGGGGCGATCAGTATTTATAGAATTAAGAATTTTGAATTATGAATAATTTAAACAA
>CAZPRQ010000081.1:0-1552 GCA_964589415.1 uncultured Candidatus Saccharibacteria bacterium | reverse complement strand
TACAAGCAATAATTTTAGGGGCAGTGCAGGGGTTGGGGGAGTTTTTACCCATTTCGTCTTCCGGGCATTTAATTTTGGCGCATTGGCTGTTTGGCCGGGATTTGGGTTTGTCTTTTGATGTGGCTTTGCACTGGGGCACTCTGCTGGCCGTGTTTATTTATTTCCGCGCCGATATTTTTAACATCATCCGCGGCTTTTGGCATTCTTTATTTAAATCTACTCGCGACTTAGAAGGAAATATTTACCAAAAACTTTCCTGGCTAATTATTATTGCGAGCGTCCCCGCTGCCATAATAGGTAAACTGCTGGAAAGCAAAGCTGAGAGCGCTTTTCGCAGTCCAATACTTGTGGCTTTGAATTTGGCAGTTTTTGGTTTGGTGATTTTGGTTGCGGACAAAATAGGCAAAAAAGAAAAGAATTTAGATAAAATAAAATGGACCGACGCGTTAATAATCGGCCTTCTGCAGGCCTTGGCCATAGTCCCGGGGATTTCCCGAAGCGGCGCGACTATTGCCGCCGCGCTGTTTTTGTCTTTTAAAAGGCCCGATGCCGCCCGCTTTAGTTTTTTAATGTCCATCCCGGTAATTTTCGGCGCCGGGGTTTTGGAGCTCCCGAATTTCGCCAAAATTTCCTCTGTGCCCGAACTGGTGTTAGGCTTTATTTCCGCGGCCATTTTTGGTTTTTTAGCCATTAAATACCTGCTTCGCTATATTGCCCGGAATGATTTTAAAGTTTTTGTATGGTATAGGCTGGTTTTGGCGGGATTGATTTTAGCGCTGTATTTTAGTAGAATGTGATATATTGGCCGAGTGGCGGAATGGCAGACGCACACGACTCAAAATCGTGCGGGGAAACTCATGAGGGTTCGACTCCCTCCTCGGCCACCACTTCTTCGTCCCCCTTAGGTGGACTACTAAGTGCAGGCATTAATTTAAAGCGAAGTTTTGTTAAGCAATTGAGGTTATTGGGCTAAGAGAATTAGGACATTGAGTTCCCCCCTCTTATTATAAGAGGGGGTTGGGGGAGTTAAATGCCTTACAATTCTATTTATAATAATTCCGCACAAAAGCAGTTTAGAAGCCATTTAAGAAAGAATGAAAGCGACGCGGAAAAGAAGCTTTGGTATTTTTTGAGAGGAAAGAGACTCGCTGGGTATAAATTTTTCCGTCAATATGGGGTTGAGAAATATATTTTGGATTTTTATTGTCCCGAGAAAAGGTTGGCTATAGAGTTGGACGGCGGACAGCATAATGAGGATAAAGCCAAACAGCATGATGAAGTAAGGACCAAATTTTTAGAAAGTAAAAATATTCAAGTATTAAGATTCTGGAATAACGAAGTTTTTAGCAATATTGAAGGCGTTGTGGATGTAATTATTAGAACATTAAACTCACCCTAACCCTCTCTTGCATCAAGAGAGGGGATTAAACCCCACTTAGGTTCTCCCTTGTTTCAAGTGGAGGAAAAAATTTATGGACAACCAAACCAACCCACAACCCAACGTTACCATTCAATCGTTAGATTCTATAAAAAACGACGCGCCTTTGGCGTA
>CAZPRQ010000080.1:0-1562 GCA_964589415.1 uncultured Candidatus Saccharibacteria bacterium | reverse complement strand
CCCCCGTAATTCCACTAAAAAAATTATCCCGTATATATCCGTGTAAAAATTAAAAAATTACCCACAAGCCTAAAGCAAGCATAATCATTCCGCCAATAAGATGGAGAATGCGGATGTTTTTATCCTTCCACTTGCTGGCTTTTTCCACCGAAGATTTGCCCCAATAAATTAAGCCGATAATTGCCAATAGAGGTAAAACAAATACCAGGTTATAAAATAAGAGTACCGGGATAATTTTAGTTAGGCTTTCTGCTTGGGATAAAAGGCCAATCACAAAAAAGTAAGGCCCGCCCGTACATGGCAGTTCAAAAAACAGCACCACAAAACCGGCTAAAAAAGCGCCCCAGGGGGAGGTAATTTTGTTTAAAAACCCCTTCAGCCGCGGCCGCCAGGACATGGGAATTTCCATTACAAACCCGCCGGCACCGTAAAAGAAAAAATCTTTTAAATTAGCCAGCCCAATTGCAATAGCCAGCGCGCCGACGATTTTATTAACCCAAGAAGCCAAGCCGCTAAAGTAAAAAGCGCTAACCAACCCCAGGCCGAACAGAAAATAACCAATGTACACGGCCAGGGTAAAAACCAAACCGCCCCACAAAGCAAGGTTTTTGTTGGGGGAGCTTAACATTAAAGCACCCAGCAAAATCAAAAGCACGGCAATCGCGCAAGGATTAATGGAATCTACCAGTGCCGCTCCGGCTATAGCAAGTAAAGACAATGGGCGTGCTGGATTTTCCGGTTCTGCCACCGGACTTTCCGGCGGCGGATCCCGTTTGGCTTCCGAAAATTTTGCCAAATTTTCAATTATTGACTCATCCCCGACGAAAAATTCATTTCCATAAAATAAAATCGGCACTCCCCGCTGTTTTTGGGGGATGCCGTACTCCAAAAATTTTTTATTAAGCTCTAGGGCGTTGTCTTGGTTTTGGTAGACCTCGTATTTATTTACAGTAAATCCGGGATTATCCCGAATGAATTTTTCCAAAACCGGTTGGACGTTGGCGCAGTGCGGACAGCCGATCCCATAATAATAATCCAAAGCAGGCGCCTCGGCGAACCCCAAAACTGGCGTCAGCGAGAACGCCAGCAAAGCGAGCGCCATACCTGCCTGTTTTAGATAGCCTATCATAACTTATTTTAATTTCAATCTAATATTAACAAAAAACCTCACAAAAAGCAATTTTTAAACGAATATATATTTTTTCCCAATTCAATTTAATTACCTACAAAACCCAAAGCTTTCCATGTAACTTCCCCACTCCCCGGCCCTTGTCTCTCAAGGAAAGAAAAATATTCGCAAACAAGACTAAAACCAAAATCGTGGATTGTCTTATGACTGTCGGTCATAAATTTTTGATTAACTCAATTTTTCTCTCTTCTATTCCACTTTATTATACCTGACACCTTTTTACTTTCCGCCGTATTCTCCGGCGAAGGCTGGGAGGGGAGGGTGCCTGAAAGGCGGACCAAGCTTAGACGAGCGCGCTTTGTAACAAAGGCAAGACGATGTATAGTTAACAGTCAAGGGTAACACTTTTAAGTTTTTCTCTTGGGGTTAAATC
>CAZPRQ010000079.1:0-1715 GCA_964589415.1 uncultured Candidatus Saccharibacteria bacterium | reverse complement strand
CTTTCCGGCGGAATAGATTCCGCTGTTTCGGCATATTTGCTTCTTAAACAGGGTTACGAAGTAGAAGCCGCGTTTATGAAAAATTGGTCATCTACCAAAGGACTAAAGCATGCCGAGTGTCCCTGGCTTAAAGACCGGCAGGATGCTTTGCGCGTGGCGGCGTTCTTGCGTATTCCCATGCATACGCTGGACTTTGAAAAAGAATATGGGAAAAAAGTACTGGACTATTTTTTTAAAGAATATGCTTCGGGTCGGACCCCAAACCCGGACGTCATGTGCAATAAGGAAATTAAATTTAAACTGCTTTATGATTGGGCCATAAGGAAGGGGTTTGATTATTTGGCTACGGGACATTACGCGAAAATAGTGGACAGTGGACAGTGGACAGTGGACAAGAAATTCAAAGACTATCCACTACTCACTAATCACTACTCACTAATTCGCAGTGCCGATGAATTTAAGGATCAAACTTACTTTATTTACAATATTAAAACCGAACAGCTGCCGCATTTGCTTTTTCCTATCGGTGGGATGAAGAAATCGCAAGTAAGAACGCTGGCCCGAAAAATTGGTTTGCCAAACGCGGAAAAAAAAGAAAGCATGGGCTTGTGTTTTGTGGGAAAAATCAGATTGAAAGATTTTTTGGAGCAGAAGCTGAAGGCGAAGAAGGGGGAGATAGTGTTGTCATCCTCTCTGTCATCCCGACCGACCGCGAGTGCATCCGAGCGCGAGCGGAGGGATCCCTTATCTTCAGATACTAGATACGCGAGGCTAGATAGTAGAGTTAAGGGATTCCTCGACTCGTCGCAAAGCCTCCTCGCTCGGAATGACAAAAAGGAGGCTGTTATCGGCCACCATAATGGCCTGCACAATTACACTATTGGACAGCGGCAGGGGATTCATGTTGGGGCAAATGGTCCGTATTTTGTGTTTGGGAAGGACATGGATCGCAATAGATTGCTTGTTACCAATAATCCTAACGATGAGCGGTTGTTGGTTAAAGAAGTGCAAGTACATAGTGTAAATTGGCTAGAGCCTGAGTTTAGGTTAAACATTCAAAATGCCAAATTGTCCGGAAGATACAGGCACCAGGGCAAGCTTGCACCGGTAACTGTAAGTCAAATTAAAAAAGATTTATATAGGGTTGCATTTAAGCTTCCCCAAAAAGCCATTGCCAGCGGTCAAAGCTTGGTCTTTTACCGTGTCAAGCAGTGCGTGGGTGGAGGGGTAATAGTTTAGGGCTTGATTTTTTTGGCAACTTGTAGTATAATGTAGGTAATTACATAGACTACTATGAAAAAATATTTTTTTGGAAGTGCTTTAATAAGTTTTTTGGCATTAAGTTTACCCTTGACTGCTCTGGCTTTAGCCATGCCACAAAATGGAGTTAACGTAAATCTTTCCGTTCAAGTGGGCCAAAGTGTGGAAATAACTTTACCAATCAGTCCCTCTGGACAATGGATACTGTTTAATTTAACCGGCGAGTCTGTGGCTTCCGGTGTGGTAATAAATCCTGTTGTAAGAATTACAGGCAATGCCGCGGGGCGTGCTTATTTTTTGGTCTGTGCTGATACTTCAAAAATTGCCTGCCATGAAATTCGAGTTGGAGTTAGTAATGAAGCAAATGGTTTGGTGTTAGGTGTTTCGACTGAAAGTCATGATATAGGCAGTTGGGTAAAACATAAAAACACCGTTTATTATGTGCATCAAAATGG
>CAZPRQ010000078.1:0-2003 GCA_964589415.1 uncultured Candidatus Saccharibacteria bacterium | reverse complement strand
AACATGTGTAACCTCTCAGTATACCAATTTGTAACCCCTTAATGTTAACTGTACACCCACAAGGGGTATCAACCACAGCTCTCGATCTTCGGATTGAGAGCTGCTTTTATTAAACGCAAAAAAAACAAAATCCGCTCATTTCTATACAATTGAGCCGATTAGTACGGGCGCTTGATGCCACTTTCACTGCAATGGGGGCAACCTCTCCCTTAATCCCTCCCCTTATGAGGGGAGGGAGCAAAGCAACCTCTCCCGCCTTTCCTCCTTCGCCAAGACTACAGAGGACAAGTCAGGCACCCCTGCCTACCGGCAGGCAGGCTCCCATCACAAGGAGAGATTGCACGCTTTAAATTAAATTGAGGCCCCGCAAGTTTGAAAACTCAACGGGGCCTCTGGGATCTTGGCAGTTTCCTCCTGCCTACCAGCGGCTGATGGCAGAGCCGCGGGTCTGTATGTAAAGGGTCGCCTACCGGCCGACCCTGCTTCAGTCCGCTACATTACAGTAGCGGGACTGAATTGGACACTACTGAGCTGGGGGTTGCCAATCATCCATGTGAATGGGTCCCATTCCGGAAACCGAAATTTCCGCACCGCCAAAAAAGAGTGTCCAAAAGAAAGTGAACATGAACGAAAGTATACGCTAAAAAAGAATTTCTGTCAACACCATCACGAAAAAACAAAGGGAATCCTTGTAAAACAAAGATTCCCCTTGTTGGGCTAAACTGACAGAGTTGTTATTGAAGTGGTGTATCTAAAGAATTAATCATAACCTGCAACTGCCTAAATACCTTATCATCTTTAGAAAACGATTGGCGCTTATTCATTGTAACTGGTGTACCGTATGCCCTTTGTAAAATTAATCCCAACAGACGGTAAGATGCGGCCGCTTTCTGACTGCCAACTTTCGTAGCAAATTTTTCAAAGGCCTCGCACTGGTCTATAGCTTCAATTAAAAGCTGCTCCCTTACGGGATCATTTTTTATTGCGGGATTCTTCTGAAACCAAACCCTGGCAAGCCTTTCCGCATTCGAAGAATCTATTCCCAATACCAACCTGGGTATATTTCGCAAACTACCTACGTATTTCCCGCTATTGGAACGATAATATTTAACTGTAGCAAGTTCATTCCGGACTATCTCTTCCTGAATAAGATGGATTTTCCGTTTTAAATCATGGGAATAAGTAACGTCTATGGCTAAGGCTACATGTGCGGTGCCGGACTTACTTTCAACTTTTGCCTCGGCGACAAGGTCAACTTTCCCATCTATATCGTCAAATTTGCTGGCCGGAGTAGTCTTAATATTCGGGCCAAACCAACCGGCATTTATTTGCTCGTCCACCACAGTCTCCACTATTTTCGCCAGCTTAATGGCTTCTCTCTCATGATCGGACATATCTGCATCTAATTTCCCTTCTTTATCATTCGCATACTGCACATCTGCCCTTACTTCTTGCTCATTATAATGTTTCCCAATTAGACTTTTAGGGTCAATGGCCGTATTTAAACCAATCCTCGAAGCTTCCTTATACGCCCCCTCAATACTAAAAATCCCCTCTCTCATATCCGGTGCGGGTATCCTACCTTGCTCTCCCAAAATTGGCGGCCTTAATGGCATATGTGCATATACTTAATATATAAAAACTATAACAAAAAGCATTGCTTTAAGCAACGCTTTTTTAGTTTACACTATCTGTCAAAATTTCTACGCGGAGGGCGGGAACCATGGCCGGAACCGCCGTGGCCCATTGGCCTTCTTGGGGGCCTTGAGCCGCCAAAGCCGTTGCTGTGATTGGAATTTTGGGCCAACTGTTCGGGAGTTGGCGCCGGAGCAAACGGTTTATGAGTAAGGTTTATTCTGCCTTGGTCATCTATTTCGCTCACCTGCACTTTTAAAGTGTCGCCAATTTTTACCACGTCTTCCACTCTGCCTACATGATAATTGGCCAGCTGCGAAATATGCACCAAGCCTTCTTTGCCCGGTAAAACTTCCACAAACGCGCCA
>CAZPRQ010000077.1:0-2244 GCA_964589415.1 uncultured Candidatus Saccharibacteria bacterium | reverse complement strand
TTGCTTGAAGCAATCTGGCTTTGCCAGTTGCAAACAATGGCAAGCGCGGAAGTCCCAGTACCATTAAAATTTTTCTTTTTCGCCTATCCAAGAAACAAATAGCAGAGGAATAACAAAAAGGGTAAGGAAAGAAGACAACATAAGGCCAAAAATAACCGCGCTGCCGAGTGCGCGCCAGAGTTCATTAGACAGGGTAATTGGTAAAATGCCGAATATGGTGCAAATGGAAGTAATAAATATCGCCTCCAGTCTCGATTTTCCGGCATCCACAATAGATTCCATAAATGGAATTCCTGTTTTTAAGTTTAGGTTCATTTTATCTACCAGAATAATGGCGTTTTTAACCACAATGCCAAACAGCGCCAAAATGCCAATAAGTCCCGGGAAGCTTAAGTGTACATTCAATAATGCCATGCCTAAAAACACGCCAATAAGCGCGAGTGGAATGGTAAACAGTACTATGAAGGCTTTGCGGAAAGAGTTGAATTGAATAATAAGCGTAGACACTATTAGCAGGACGGCAATAATCATGGCGCGTATAACAGAAACTACAGATTCGGTATTTTGTTCATTTTGACCACCGTATACAATGGAGTAGCCTTGTGGAAATTTGTAATCAGCTATGCGTTTTTTAAATTCTAACAAAATTAAGTTTGAGTTTGTGCCGCTGCCGGCGCCGGCCGAGAGTAGAACGGTCCGTTTTTGGTCTATTCGGGTAATGGAGTCCACGGAAGGCTTGAGTTCAATGTCGGCTACGTCTTTTAAAAACACAGGCTGCTTGCGCAAATTCAAAATTTGCAGGTTTTGCACGTCTTGCAAATTTGGCAATTGGTCTTCCGCGAATTTGGCAATAATCTTGGTTTCCTTGCCGGCATTTATGACAGTGGAAACTTCGGTGCCGGAAATGGCCATTCTAAGCATGGAGCCGACGTAAGCGGCATTTAGATAATTTTGCTCCAACCGAATCGGGTCCAGGGTAAATGTATATTCCGGCGCGCTGTCTTTGAGAGAGATATCGACATTAATTACTCCGGGTATGCCGGCCAGCTTGGGTTCAAAATCGTGCGCTATTTTGTCTAATTTATTTAGCTCATCGCCCATAATTCGGGCTTCAAAGGCAGATCCTGAAGGCGGACCGCCTTCGGGGCTTGAGACGGTAATTACCGCCCCGTCCAAATGGGCAATTTCATTTCTGAGTTTGCCGGCAAATTCATAAGATTTCATAGAGCGTTCATTTTTGTCTTTCAGTGTCAATGTAATGGAGGCAACATTACTTCCCTGGCGGCCGCCGGAAAAAGGACTTGGTCTTCCTACTACTGTGGAAAAATTGGAAATTTCCTGGTAGTTGAGCAATTTTTCTTCCAATTGTTTTACTATGCTGTCTGTTTCAGTCAATTTTTGTCCTACTGGCATGCGGATATCTATGTATACATAGTCAAAATCCGACTGCGGAAAAAATTCGCTTTTTACTATTCCGGTAGCCGGCATGGCTACGGCGATTATAAAAAGGAGGCTAATTACCGCATACGTCCAGCGGCGGGATTTTTTTGTGAAAATAACTTTGCGCAAATATTTTTCGTATATGGGAAGCACTCGGTCAAAATGCACAATGCCGTGCATGAGCCTTGAGCCCAAAGAGGTGTTTTCATGCGAGGCCTGCTCGCGCAATTTTTTCTTAATTAGTTCATCGCTGTTCCATTCAGCCTCCGCGAGGCTTTCATTTTGGTGGATAGTAGCGTGTCCGCCTTTTTCATACCACCGCATGGCCAAAACCAGTGCTGCCACGAGAACAGTCCCAGTTAAGTAGCCAAGCCAGCCACCGGAGAGGAAAAACAGGCCGGCTAAGACCACCAGTAAAAGTTCGGTTAGCCAGAAAAATTTACGCGTTAAGCGAATGCGTTCCAGAACCGCCGCCAGAGGGTGGTTTATCATTAGAGCCACTAACAGCGAGCCAATAAGCGTAATGGAAACTGTAATGGGAATAGATTTCAAGTATTCGCCCATAATGCCTGAGGAAAACAACAGTGGCAAAAAAGCCCAGACCGTGGTAAGAGTAGTTGTGGTAAGGACAATTTTAAAGTCGTTAAGTACGAGCAGTACCGCTTCTTCCGGAGTAAATTTCCCGCTTTTTAAATATTGTTTGGTTGCAGAAACAACCACAATCGCGTCATCAACTAAAAGTCCCAAGGCTAAAATTAGGGAGAATAAAGAAAGAAAATTTAGACTAATGCCAATAATTTGCAA
>CAZPRQ010000076.1:0-2251 GCA_964589415.1 uncultured Candidatus Saccharibacteria bacterium | reverse complement strand
TGGAGCGGGTAAGGGGAATCGAACCCCTGCCACAACCTTGGGAAGGTCGCGTACTACCACTATACGATACCCGCGAAATTAAATTTTATCAAACAACTTTAAAAACTTTTTCCGCATTAGGCTTATATTTACTTTACTAAATATATCAGTATATAAATTATATCAAAAAATATTAGGTTTGAACAACACTTTACCTTGACTTTTTGGCATAAATATAGTAAGTTTTTGGGAGGAGGCTAAATCTAGATGAAGTTCTCTTGTTGCTGTTGCGGGCAGGAATTTCTCGTCCACAGTTCAGAAGACAACCGTGCTAAAATCAACCTGGAGCACATCTGCCCCTGGTGCGACGAAAACCCAACCCCACAACCAGCCCCGACCGTCGGGTATTTGACGCAGTACACTGCATCAATGTAAGCTCCCCCCGCTCGGGGCAAACGCAGGTTCTGCCATGAACCTGCTTTTTTTATTAGCGACGTAGAGTGAGTCCGTCCCACCATGGCGGAACAAGCGGATTCGAGCCTGTCTGTCCTGCCTGCCGGTGAGGCAGGGATCCACCTTTGGTTTAATACCCCGCTGCTTGCGGCGGGAACCTTTATGGAACCCGTCTTAAAAATATTGTCATATATAATTATTGTAAAAATAATAGCACGGGTGTAGTATATAAATGATGAAAATATCCAGGGCACCAAAACGAAAAATTCCCGCCACCATGGCCACCCAGCACCCCGACCACGCAGGTCGCCCCTACTGGCACGACGAACCCTTTATTCCCACCGTAAAAGAAGCCAAGGAGTGTTTTTTGTGCTTTTCCGATTTAGGCTTAGATGAATATATGTGGGACTGGGAAGGCAAATTGGTAGACGAATCGGTGTTAGAAAGGATAATTGCTGACCATTACAAATATTTTAAGCAACACCCCCTTGGTAAAGAAAAATTTCTCACTTTCCGCCTGCCCAACCCCAAGGTCCAGCACGAATTCAGAATGTCGCGAGCGCTAATGGGTATTTTAACCGCCGCGGGACTCGCTCGGCAGGCAGGACTTCACTCGCCTCCTTTGTTTGAAGTTATTTTACCAATGACAGAAACAGCCGAGGAAATGATTAGCATACAGGAAGCTTTCCGCGAAATAGCCTGCTTAAGGCACCCGCTTAACCGCATGGAAGAAAACTGTGATATGTTTTTGGAAATTATCCCCCTGTTTGAAAGCGTGGATATAATTATCAACTCCGAAAAAACTTTAGAAAAATATTTAAAGATTTACAAACAAAAATTTTCCATTCGTCCATCTTACCTAAGGCCGTTTGTCGCCAGAAGCGATCCTTCTTTAAATTCCGGCATTGTACCCACAGTGTTGGCAATTAAAATTGCTTTTTCCCGTTACGCCACATTTTCCAAAAAATTTAAAATTCCCCTTTATCCAATTATTGGCGCGGCTGCTTTGCCTTTCAGGGGCGGAATAACACCGCTTTCCACAGAAAGCTTTGCCAAAGAATACGCTGGCGTAAGAACCATAACCATTCAAAGCGCCGGCCGGTACGATTTTCCCAAAGACGAAGTCAAAAAAAGCGCGAATACTCTTAAGAAAATTTTACCGAAAGGCAAGGCTAAAATTATTCCGGTTTCTGAAGAAAAAGTTTTAATAGACGTAATTAAGCCGTTTGAAGCCTATTACAAAAAAACCGTGGAGGGCCTGGCCCCAATAATAAATTCCCTGTCCGCGCATTTACCCAAAAGACGCGAACGCGTCCAGCACGTGGGCCTGTTTGGTTACAGCCGAGGCGCGGGAAAAGTTAAACTGCCCCGAGCCATAGGTTTTACCGCCGTTTTGTATTCCTTAGGGGTACCGCCCGAACTAATTGGCACGGGCAGAGGTCTAAAAAAAGCAGTCGATGCAGGTAAAATCAGCCTTATTGAAAAATATTATTTAAATTTAAAAAAGGATTTACAAAATTCCGGCGGATTTTTGTACAAACCCGGCCTTATTGAACTCGCCAAAAAAATCCCCGCCTTTAAAGAAGTTTGGGAAGACGTGCAGGAAATAGAAAAATATTTACTCATGGAAATTGGCCCCCTCACCGGCGAACAGAAACAACATTACAAACTTTGCGAACAACTGCACAAACAATTAAAAGCCAAAAAACCGCTAATACACATAATAGAAAAGCAAGCGCTTTTAAGACACAGCTTAGGATAATCAGGACTTACGCGTTTGGCCAAGTCGGGGTCCCCATTCTTCTGCCTGGCAGGAATG
>CAZPRQ010000075.1:0-2278 GCA_964589415.1 uncultured Candidatus Saccharibacteria bacterium | reverse complement strand
ATATGCCAGACAGGAGTTACAAACACAAGACTTTAATAGACAAATGGAAAAGTTTTTGCGTGAGATGCGCGCCTACTATGCGAGCAAAGGGGCGAGAATTAATCTTGACCCTCCGCCGGAATTACGCCGACGCCGACGCTAATCTAAACTTCCCATTTGCCGAATACAACACATGAGATGTGGTCGCGTAATTCATGTCTGCGTGAACTCATCTTAAGCAATTCGTTAAGTCCGGCGGCTTCGTCGCCCCGGGCTTTTTCTTTTTGGCATAAAAAAACAGGGCAGCCTATTGTCCCGACATAATCGGAATACTAGACTACCCTACACACTTTCCCTGCTCACTATGCGCTTGCAACGGCGAAATTCGTCTCGTAGTGTACTACCGCGCCTGCCTGGGAGTGGCAAAATGCACAGCGCCCCCGATCATCGAGAGGCGCGAGCTGGTGGCAATCGGGGCAGGTAGCAATTTCTTGATATATCCCCCGTGTTCTCACTGTGGACAACGGCTTGGTCGCCACATTCACAGCTGTCGCCACTGGGTTAAGACAGAAACTACAAACACGCTCATGAGTTTGCGGTTCTTCTATAAGAATCTTACCGTGATTTAGGCAAGTCATAGGTCCTCCTGGCTGGTTTTTACTACACAAGTCTACACCCAAAACTTTGGGTACAAATTTGTATACACTTATTTAAATAAGTGGGGGCCTCACGTTGTCAGAAATCCGAATGGATTTGACGTAAAGGCCCCTAACGCGAAAACTCATCCCCCGGCGATAACCGCAGTATCTACCTCTCGGGAGTAATCTGGCATTGGCTGATTTGCAGGGCCTTCTTGCAAGCACGTAACACAATACTTTCGTCCATCGACGATACACACGATTACGTGGCTTGCTCTGCACGAAGAACAACAGCCAGTCAAGGATTCAACCTGCATTATTTCCTCCAAAGGATTTAAGATTGCCTTTCAGCACCCTCTCCCCCACCTTGAGGAAGTAACTGCCAAAAACCAATTTACATGTTAAAACCTGCCCTCGCTTGCGGCTTGGGCAGGTTTGGTGTTTTGTAGAAAATTTTCTAAAACATCTTAGTGCCCTTTGCGCTCAGCATTAACCCCGACCTTGGAAAAGGCCGGCTTAATAGTAACTGCAATAAGGCAAAAAAGTTTATTCATAAGCTAAAAATTAATCCATTGTGATTTTACATGTCTATATACTGGCTGTCAAATAAGATATCCACCGGACAAAGAATATGTTCACTTACTAGACAGTTAAATATTGTCCGTCCTGGTTGTTTTGCGCCGATTCTATGCGATTAATTATTTCCGCCAAATCGTCATCGCTAAAGAACTCTATCATAATTTTACCGCCATTGCCCTGGCGCTGAATTTTAACCTGAGTGCCCAATTTACCCCGCAATTCCGTTTCAAACGCCATAAGCTTGGGGTCCGGCATGGCCGCGTCCATAGCGCGCTTTTGGGTAAGTTCCCTCATTTTTTGCTCAACCTGACGCACAGTCCAGCCATTTTCTAAAATCTGCTTATACAGCACTATCATTCGTTCGGGATCTTGAAGACCCAACAACGGACGGGTATGCCCTTCGGTTACTTTGCCTTCTATAATCCCCCGCTGGATTTCCGCCGGCAAATTAAGCAGCCGAATGGTATTGGCCACAGCAGGACGGCTTTTGCCGACTTTCTTGGCAACTTGATCCTGCGTCATGTTAAAGGTCTTCATAAGACGCTCGTAAGCCTGCGCTTCCTCTATGGGGTTTAGCTCCTGCCGCTGAATGTTTTCTATAAGGGCAACCTCGAGCTTAGTTTGGTCCACCATGGCGTCTTTAACTATAGCCGGGACTTTTTCCAAGCCAGCAAGCTGCGAAGCCCTAAACCGACGCTCACCTACCACCAGCTCAAAGCCGGTAGAGGTACGAGTTACCACCAAAGGCTGAATGACTCCATGCTCCTTTATGGAATCGGCCAATTCCTGCAAAGCACGCGGCTCAAAAACTTTTCTGGGTTGGAAAGGGTTGGCGGAAATTTTAGCTACTTCTATTTCTTGAATTTGGGCGTCGGCGTAGGAAATACGGTCCGGTTCCATGTTGGGCATTGCGGTTTGCGGCATTAGGGCAGTATTTGCGGCCGGCTCTGCCTCAAGCACAGCCGGAATAGCCACCGGTTCCGCAAGAGGAGCCGGGCCGGGCAAAGGGGCGGATTGTACTTCGGGATACGCCAAAGGCGCGTCGTTTTTTATAGAATCTAACGATTGAATGGTAACGTTGG
>CAZPRQ010000074.1:0-2379 GCA_964589415.1 uncultured Candidatus Saccharibacteria bacterium | reverse complement strand
TTTTGGCAGTTATTGTGCTTATTGCCATTAACCCGGGCCGGCAATTTGCCCAGTCCCGCAACACTCAGCGCACAAGCAATGTAAATGCCATATTAAATGCAGTGGGTCAAAGAATGGCAGACAACAAGGGTGTATTTAAAGGGTCTACTGGTTGTACAAATGATATTCCTACAGCGTCCTCTACTATTATTACTGTTGGTGTAACTGGAACAGGGTTGTTTGATCTCTCTTGTCTTGTCCCAACCTACATTACTGCTATACCGTTTGATCCGTCCACTGACAATGCTTCTACAACCGACTATACTATTCAAGCCGATAGTAACGGTCGTGTAACAGTTTGTGCCCCCAAGGCCGCAAATGAAACATCAATTTCAGGAGCTGCTCCCATTTGTATTACTCGTTAAGCCTCAAGATTAAAAATCCCTTCCGCAAAAACGGAAGGGATTTTTTTTGTTGGTAGAGTATAAATTGGACAATTGACTACTCTGTAGCAAGCTGCGAGGTATCAACTCAAACTCCCGTGTCATCCCGGAATCCTGGAGTGCAACCGAAAGGATATCCGGGATCCAGTATGAAGTTTGGTTCTGGATATCGGCTCTCCGCCTTCGTCTCTAGCGTGCTAAAACTGTGCCGAATCGGATACACCTGTCTGCCGACGAGGCTGGGTTGGCCGGGATGATACAATACCCGCCCCGCAGCAAGCTGCGAGAAATTCGTGAGTTTAAAATAATTTTCCAGCGCCAGCGCTTAGGAGGGAAATGGCCAGTACTATGCCGCCGGAAGTAATTACGCCCAGCATAATGGCCGCGGCGGCGCGCCAAAATGGAATGCCAAACACTATGGCAGCCAATATGCCGCTCCACGCTCCTGTAAGGGGTAGGGGAATGGCAACAAAAATAAACAGCGCCAGCGGCATGAAGCGGTAAGATTCAAAATGGTCGCCGTGCCGTTTTCTGGTGCGTTCAAACAGCCAGGTTAAAAAGCGGTTTAAAAAATAAATCTTCCTCATTAAAAATTCGGAAAAGCGGGTTAAAACAAAAAGTACCGGCAGTACGGGCAGCAAGTTTCCCAATACGGCGAGGATATAAGATTTAAGGGGTGAAAAATTGTGAACAAACATGGCTATGGGCAAAGCGCCGCGGACTTCCGAAACCGGCAGGGCGCCAAGCAGTAAAGTGGTCAATTCTCCGCTCATAAAATATTTAATAGTAATAAGTAATAACAGACTGTTTAATTAGTATATACTATGGTTAAAATTTTTCGAAATTTAACAAAGTTAACAAAGGTCATCTTTGCGCAGCGCAAAGATGACCTTTGTTAATGACCTTTGTTAAAACAATCTTTGTTAAGTGGGTTTTTAACTTTCCTGAGCCATTGATCTTTCCTGTATCTTGAGCTATAATTTATGCACCTCAAAGGAGGTTACATGAGAAGTAGAGTCGGAGGGGTTGCGGGAGTCGCAATCCTTTTTTCGATGGTTTTTGCGCCCCTCGGCGCCACTACCATAGACACGACGTTCCCCGCTTGGGATACGTCATCCTCGGTTTCGACTTTCGGCCGGCCAAACTCTGCCACCTACGGGCAAACGGTGACGGTTCCTGTGGTTGACCTCACGTTGGTCGAAATGCAAATGGCCTTCGATGGTTTGAATCAAGTTGCCGTCTCATTCCGGCCGTACCTGTACGATTGGGACGGAACTAAGGCTACTGGTCCTGCCCTGTGGACTGGACCCCTGGAAACGGCTGACACCACCGCCGGGTACCAGACCTTTACGTGGGTTCCAAACGTTACTGGAGTCGCGGGAGACACCTGGGTGTTCTTTGTGAGTACCTCGGCCGACAGTGGCCCGGACGCCGGCGGCAAATGGGCTCAGCCCCAAAACCAGAATCTGTACGCCGGAGGTGCGTTTGTGTTTATTAACAACGGCTCAGATCCGTCCGGGTGGACGACTGACCCGTGGACCCAGAACTTTTTGGGTTCCGGCGCGGACATGACTTTTTCCGCAACCTGGCAGCAGGAGCCGGGAACTCCAATTCCGGAGGCATCCACCTGGATCATGTGCGTATCCGCAGGTATTTTGACGCTCATCTTGTACCGGCGGCGACGACTCGTGAGTGTCTAAATGGGCGCCTAGCGCCCAGACGTTTTATTGCTTGTTAACCTAGCAAGCAGTAAAGCGTCTTTTTTTTATAATCTTCCAACAAGGGGAATCCTTGTAAGACAAGGATTCCCCTTGTTAGGTCCACTTGTTTAATTAACTAATCATTGTCTTGAAAATAACATAGTTTTATGCTATAGTTAAGTGACTAAAAGTCATATACATTTATGCATATTTCACCTAAAATTAGAATACACATTCAGCATCCTAAAAAGCCAAAG
>CAZPRQ010000073.1:0-2409 GCA_964589415.1 uncultured Candidatus Saccharibacteria bacterium | reverse complement strand
GATCCTTCGACAGGCTCAGGATGGTTTTGAAATAGAAAGCTACTATTTCAAAACCACTTTACCGCCGGCTTCTTCAATTTTCTTCTTGAGTTCTTCGGCTTCGGCTTTCGGAGCATTTTCTTTCACAGCTTTCGGAGCCGCGTCTACAATGTCTTTGGCTTCCTTAAGGCCCAAGCCAGTGGCTTCGCGAACTACTTTAATAACGTTTATCTTGTTAGGACCGGCATCGGTAAGTTCAACCGTAAATTCGGTCTTTTCTTCAGCCGGGACGGCAGCGGCAGCCGCGGGACCGGCACCCATCATCATGGGAGCGGCAGCGGAAACACCAAACTTGCCTTCGAGTACTTTAACCAATTCGGAAAGCTCCAAAACGGAGAGCTTTTCAATTTGTTCCACAAGAGTTTTAAACTTCTCGGGGACTTCTGTCTTTACTTCATCGGACATAATGTTACCTTTCTAAAAATTAAATAATTATTGATTAAGCCGGGCTTGTAGCCGGACTTGATTCTTTCGGGTTTGGCCCGTACTGGTTCACCCCGGGCTGGCTGTCAGTAGCCAGGAAAACTATCAGCACAATTGTGCCAACAAGCGGCACCAGGGAAATGAGCAACCACCATCCGCTACGATTGGTATCGTGCAGCCTGCGAATAGACACGCCAATGGCCGGGAGTAAAATTGCCAAGCCATAAATGCCGCCTAAAATGCTGCCGGTATTAAGCACAGCCTCCACTATGGAAATTGCAATGGAAATTAGAATATTAAAAAGAAAAAACATCCAATATTCTTTCCTGCGAGCTCTGCCCACAAAAACTGTGTATTTTTTTAAGACTTCAATATAATAGTTCATTGTTTTTATTTAATTAAGCTTTTTGCGCTACAGCATTAAGCACGTTAATTAACCCTCTTAAATTTCCCGCTAGCACGTTAACAAAGCCAGAAACCGGGGCGTTGATTGTGCCAACCACTTGAGCTCTAAGCTGATCTTTAGAAGGCAAATCGGCTAAAGCCATAACCATTTCTTTGGTAACCAACTTTCCATCTAGCACGCCTTGTAAAGGAATAATGGTTTTAAGTTCCTTGTTTACGGTTTTAAGCACGCGGGCGGGAGAAACTTCGTCATCCTCGGAAATAGCAATTATAACCGGCTGCTTATAGTCCACGCCATCGGCATTTATATTGGCGCTGGCCAGGGCTTTTCTTATTAGGGTAATCTTATACACTTTGGCAAAAATATTTTCCAGACGAAGCGCCTTACGGAACTTGTCCATATCTTTAACCGTGGTGCCGCTATACCCTGCAAAAACCATGCCTTTGGCGGACTTAACTTTATCGCTCAACTCCTGCAAATCTTCAGTCTTTTGAGTTTTTAATTTAGCCATATTTTACATAATTTAAAAATTTCTACTTTGCACTTTCGACCTTTGACCAGCCTCTACAAAATCTTTTTTATAGAGGTCACCCACCATAGCCTTCTTGTCCGACGAAACTTCTTGACCGTCCGACCTGTCCACCATAGCTTTATGCGACGGCGGAAGAAGGTCAGCGAATTTGAAGGCGATGAAGAGTGGTTTAAATATCCTTCCATCCGCCTTCGCTAAAGCTTCGGCGGATTGTTCACTATCATAAATAAATTTTTGTGAACAAAAAACTCGGCTTTGCCCGAGTAAAGATTTCCGCAATTATTCGCGCAGTGCCCTACACCTTTGTGGTAGTGGGTTAAGCGCGCGTAATATAGCGTTCATTTCCTCGGTGGGCCGCACCCTGTACCAGAAACTGGTTAGGGCTACAATTATGGTCTTTTCGACCGCCAACTGTCATTGGTTTACCCCGTTAAATTATATATTTAACTGGGGGATATTCAATTAAAAATAGCATACCAAATAAGCTAAAATCTGTCAAATTTAAAAAGACGACTTCACGCCACTGCCGGAACTAAAAATAGGATAACTAACGCCTAAAAACTAACAAACTTTGGAATGTAGGCAATCATGGCTACAAATTCCCTTGCATAATAATACGTAAGTTCCTGCCATTTGTAATAGTCCTGTTGCGGAGCTACCCAATAAACATCTTCAAACCCAGCCCGCTTGGCCAAAATTACCGCCCTGGCAAGATGGAATGCATCGCTTACAATAATAATGCTTTCCGCGTTGGGAGCAAGTTTTTTTGCGTTTTGAATGTTTTCATAAGTATTATGCGATTCTTCATCGAGTCTTAGCACCGGAGCCTGTTTGGCATTTTTTAAAATTACCTTCTTCATGTAGCCGGCTTCGGAAATGTCTTTGTCCGATATTCTTCCCCCGGCTAAAATTATTTCCTTGGCCTTACCCTGCTCATAAAGCTCTAGCCCTTTCATACTGCGGTTATACAAAGATGGACTGTAAATAGCCGCACCCAATATAACTATGG
>CAZPRQ010000072.1:0-2904 GCA_964589415.1 uncultured Candidatus Saccharibacteria bacterium | reverse complement strand
ATTCCTCAGGCCTCGCTGTCGTTGATCCATTCACGGATTCTTGGTAGACTCGCTCACCTCGTCTTTCGTTTCCGGTTGTCTGCTTTTATACCAGACAAAAATTAACATTGCTACGAGCGGAGGCCCAAGAACTATGGCCATATCCACCCACATTCTGGGATTGAGGATGGTAATTTTGGCCAACTCCCAAAAAAAGTTTCCGATACTCATTTAGTCCCCCTCTTTGAATTATATAGGAATCCGCACATCTAATCCATAGGTAATTTTTTAAAAATGGGCAACATTTGTTGGTGACCGGGTTTTTAGTCAGGGTAGAAAAAATTTGTATTTACAAAAAACTTCGGATATATATCTGTAGTTTTATTTTTTACTTTCAATACCTCGCCCAAAGTAGTCCTTTTTGGTATACTCGAAGTATTGTGAAAGAACAATTAAATGAGTCATTAGCATATTTTAATTATTAAAATAGTTTATATGAATAAGCAACCAAAAAATACTGTTTGTCTTTGGTTCGAAAAAGACGCGCTGGAGGCCGCAAAATTTTACGCCCAAACTTTCCCGGACAGCAAAGTGGGCGCTGTTTTTTACGCGCCATCAGATTTTCCTAGCGGCAAGAAAGGCGATGTTCTTACGGTGGAGTTCACCGTTTGTGGGATGCCCTGTGTTGGTTTAAATGGCGGTCCAACATTTAAGCAGACGGAGGCATTTTCCTTCCAAATCGTGACTGAAAATCAGGAGGAGACAGATAGTTATTGGAATGCGATTGTAAATAATGGCGGTGTTGAAAGTGCGTGCGGTTGGTGCAAAGACCGCTGGGGAGTTTCCTGGCAAATAACGCCTCGCGCGCTGCTCGATGCGCTTTCTGCCGGCGGCGAAGAAGCTAAGCGTGCATTCGATGCCATGATGACCATGCAAAAAATTGACATTGCCACCATTGAAGCCGCTCGGCGAGCCTAGTTTAGGCAGACGCAAAGCGTTAAGAACAAAATTAGCGCCAATGTAGTTTTGATCAGCATGGGTAAAAAATTTGTATTTACAAGCAAAAAACTGCGGATTTGTGTCCGTGGTTTTTTTTGTCTCAGTCTGTATAAGCAGACTTAGATGAGTATACTTGCAGAAGCCCTAGAGGTTTTAAAACATAAGGTATATAATTATGTTATATGAACCTGCGAAAGGGATATAAAATAAAACATGTAACTTCCACGCTAGAGGGCGTAATTCGCGAGGTGGTTTTTGGCATGGAGGACGGTATGGTTTCCACTTTGGGTTCCGTAACCGGAATTGCCGTTGGTAGCGGAAGCCATTCCACGGTGGTTTTAGCCGGATTGGTAATAGTTGCTGTAGAGTCTATTTCCATGGGCATTGGCTCTTACTTGTCTAACCGGTCAGAAGAGGAAGTTTCGGCCAGAAAGTTAGCCGAAGAAAAAAGCGAAATAACCAACTATCCCTTGGAAGAAAAAGAGGAGTTGCGGCAAATGTATATTAAAGACGGCTGGCCGGAAAACCTGGCGCGAGAAATGTCCGAATCGGTTTCCCAAAACCCAAACCTTATGCTTAAAGAAATGACTTTAAGGGAACTGAAAATTTTTCCTACCCGTGAGTCGGTATCTGTTAAGGGCGGTTTTTATATGTTTGGGTCCTATGTTATAGGGGGATTGTTTCCCCTTGTTTCCTATTTATTTTTGCCTATAAAATATGCTATCCCGGCTTCTATAATTATTACATTAATAGGCCTGTTTGGCATTGGCGCTTTTGCCACAAAGTTTACCAAACAGCCCTTACTAAAGTCCGGGTTAAAAATGTTGGTAGTAGGCGGTATAGCGCTAATAGTCGGGTTGATAGTTGGAGTTTTGGTAAATTAGTTTAATAATTTCCACCCTTTACAGAAAGCTTTCTTTCTGCTATTTTAGCTATGCCTAAAAGGCATACTTCTGTATTGAAAGAGGACGACCCATGAAAGTGGAACTGTTATCTTTAGACGGCGCGCCGGTCGTGATTGACTGTGAAGATACTGACGAACTCGCAGCGATCATTGATGTGCTGCAGGAGAGGGGGCTCTTACCTCCCGCTCCTGACGATGACGAAGAAGCCGATGACTTGCGGAAATCCGCGGCGGGCGTGACCGACGACGACATGGTGGACGGGCAAGAACGGCTGGGTGCGTAGGGCGCAATATCCCATTTTCGCCGCAACTCCGAAGCAAGCAGCTTTGCTCCGGGGTTTTTTTTATGCTCATTTTCTTTTCTAAGATTTTTTTGAAGTTTTTAAAAAAGCAGTCGTAGCTTTTGGCTTTGACTGCGGAAGGTTAGGGGACTACTAACACCGCCTTTATTAGGCGCATGTGCCCCGCTTTTGTCCCAAAACAGTCCGTATGTTCGGGAACGTATTGCGCGACAATATCTCCAACCACCATCATGTCCCACGGCAACATGGTGGCGAGTATAGCGTTGTAGAGAGGCGTGTTCTTTTTCAAAACCGGTGAGCTGTTTGGGGGCCACGAAATGCCGTCCACTTCAAAGCAAAGCATGCCGTCCCAGACCACATAGGGCACCCATTTATTCTCTTTTGGTACCCACATTTCATAAACCGGTTCTTTGAGCAGGATGCCCATTTGGCGCACTGCGTCGGTAACGCTTGTCATGGTCGAGACTATTTCAAACAGCAGAGCGGCGGAAGGAATCAGACGTCTCTTCCTCGTAAGAAACTCTATTTGATTTACCAAGCTACTCATAAATAAACCTCCTTCACAAAGTAACTGCATATAGATAATATTTGGTTTCTAACCTTGCGTCAACTGCGCGGGAGAGTCAAAATATACAATTTATATTTGCATTTGGTGTGTAATTAATATTTAGAAAATGGATTAAATAAATTTAGTGCGTCTGGTTGCTAAATAAAAAACCG
>CAZPRQ010000071.1:0-2974 GCA_964589415.1 uncultured Candidatus Saccharibacteria bacterium | reverse complement strand
GGGTGATAAATACGAGGCGTTTTTTGCGGATTTTATGAGGCGTAGTTTAACTACGACGAATAAAAGCGTAAGAAAAACAACGAAGTAATTGGCCAAACCGCTTGCGGCGCAGTCATTGTTCCGGCAATCTGGCTTTGCCAGTTGCAAACAATGGCAAGCGCGGAAGTCCTAAATATTTTAACATTTTTATGGGTATAAAAACAGGGCCGCCAGTATGGGTACTGCGGCCCGTATGAGTCCGGAACTATTTGGATGGTGGCACCGGCTTAACCGGCACCAATGGCTTCTGCTTGAGTACCGACACTGGTGTCAGTACGACATGTGGGTGCCACTCCTTTTTCTCTATACGCCTATCCAAACCTAACTTCATGAGCTCTCCTTGCAGATAAACTAACACATATACATTTGCGGGTCAATTGTGGAAGTTATAATTCAATATTTATAGATAAAAGCATGTTAGCATAAAATGTCACCAATGTATCTCATCTTTTCCTGAGCGAACTTTTGTAACTCAAACGCATTAATTTAATACCAGTTTTATTTGTTCCCGGTTGGTGTTAATATAGTAATAATTACAATAATTTACCATTCGGTTATATTGCACCTATATGACCTATCCGTCCTATAAGACATATACCTTATAAATAACTCTTTATATGGGCAAGTTTAAGTTACAATACAAATTCAGAGTTGCGGGCCATCCCTCCTTCGCCAAACCTTGGACGGGCAAGCAACCTTAATTTTTTATGAATAAATTTAAGTTAGTATCAAAATTCAAACCCGCAGGTGACCAGCCCAAAGCCATAGAAGGTCTGCTTAAATCCATTGAGTCCGGCAATAGTTACCAGACGCTTTTGGGCGTAACCGGAAGCGGCAAAACATTTACCATGGCCAATGTTATAGAAAAGCTACAGCGTCCCACCCTCATTATTTCCCACAACAAAACCTTGGCCGCGCAATTAGCATCCGAGTTCCAGGAGTTTTTCCCAGACAATGCAATTCATTATTTTGTTTCCTACTATGACTACTACCAGCCCGAGGCATATATGCCGCGCTCCGACACTTATATAGAAAAAGAAACTCAAATAAACGAAGAAATTGACCGCCTGCGCAACTCGGCCACCCAGTCTTTGCTTACCCGCAAAGATGTTCTAATTGTCGCCAGCGTTTCCTGCATTTACGGCCTGGGCAACCCGGCCGACTATATGGATCTTTCACTCACCCTTCAGAGCGGAAAAAATTACAAACGCGACAAGCTTCTAAGAAGATTGGCGGACTTGCAATATCACAGAAACGACATGGACCTTAAGCGCGGCACATACCGGGCCCATGGCGACGTATTGGAAATTATTCTTTCCTCCCAAGATACAATTGTGCATCTGGACTTTTTTGGCGACACTTTAGAAAAAATAGAGGGGCGGAACGCTTTAACAAACAATAAGCTGAAGAGCATGAAAAGCGTGCAAATATTTCCGGCAAAACATTTTGTAGCTTCGGAAGAAAAGGTCAAAGCCGCCATAGATAACATTCGCCTGGAACTGCATGAAAGGCTTAATGAACTAAGAAAGCAGGGTAAGGTCCTCGAAGCGGCACGGCTTGAACAACGCACAAATTTTGACCTGGAAATGCTGACCAACACCGGTTTTGTTTCGGGCATAGAAAACTATTCGCGGCACATGGACGGACGCGCTCCCGGAGAGCCTCCCTCCACGCTTATAGATTACTTCCCGGACGATTATTTGCTGTTTATAGACGAATCACACCAAACCATTCCCCAAATTGGCGCCATGTACGAAGGCGACCGCTCGCGAAAAAATACCTTGGTGGAATATGGCTTCCGCCTGCCTTCCGCGCTCGACAACCGACCACTAAAATTTGACGAATGGGAAAAGAAAATCGGCCAAGCGGTATTTGTTTCAGCCACGCCGGCAAAATTTGAAATTGAACGCTCATTGACCCAACAGCCAAAGCCCTACCTGTCAAAATCCAAACAGACAATACTCGATAAAATAAATGAAAGCAATTCGGCTGTAGGGGCGGTCATTGGCCGCGAGAAAAACGGGAAAGCAATACCTTCCCCTACAAAAGCCTTACCCCATGATTCACCTGTGGGGGTGGGTTTTAAACCCACCTTAAGTACCTCCCATTTGCCTTCGGCCAAAAAAGGAACGGTTACAAACCGTTCCCTACAAACCCCCACCATTGTTGAGCAAATTATCCGTCCCACCGGCCTGCTCGACCCGACCATAGAAATAAAACCCATTAAAAACCAAATAGACGATTTACTAGAACAAATAAAAGCGCGCGTGCAAATCCACCAGCGCGTTCTGGTGGCCACTCTGACCAAACGAATGGCGGAAGAGTTGACGGAATACTTGAAAGAAGACGGGATTAAAGTTCAATATTTGCATAGTGACGTAGATACTTTTGAACGCTTGGAAATTCTGCGCGATTTACGCTTAGGCGTATTTGACGTACTGGTCGGCATTAACCTATTGAGGGAAGGACTGGATTTGCCCGAGGTTTCCTTAGTGGCGATTTTGGACGCCGACAAAGAAGGTTTTTTGCGAAGCGAAACATTTTTTATGCAAATGATGGGCCGCGCTGCCCGCCACGTAAATGGCCACGTAATAATGTACGCGGACCGTGTAACCGGCTCCATGAAAGCGGCTATAGAGGAAACCACTCGCCGCCGTAAAATCCAGGAGGCATATAACTCCAAGCACGGGATAACGCCGCAAACCATAGTCAAGAAAATCTCGGAATCCCGTTTGGCCGGTTCACGTGTAGCAGAGGCCATTGGCCTCCATTCTGATGACAGAATCGACGTAAATAAAATGGACAAACAAGAATTCCGCTATTACATGCACGAGTTGGAAGAGCAAATGGAACTTTCGGCTAAAAATTTAGACTTTGAACTGGCCGCCAAAATCCGCGACCGAATTAGTGAAATAAAAAAACTAAAAAAGCTTGG
>CAZPRQ010000070.1:0-3159 GCA_964589415.1 uncultured Candidatus Saccharibacteria bacterium | reverse complement strand
CCGGCTCTTGTGGCAATTCTGGTTCCCCCCACCTCGTCCGATTTTGCCATAGTCACGGTACCTTTTAGTGTTGGATTCATATCCAACACCACCATGGCTGTAACAAGCTTGGTCAAAGAAGCCGGAACCCTTGCCATATCCGCGTTCTTTTCAAGCAAAACCTGACCCGATACTTTGTCTACCACCAAATAAGCTTGAGCGGTCATTTCGTCAAAATTAAAGGCGTAAGCGTTTTTTGGCAAAGGCGCCGCTAAACCATGAGAAGCGCTCGAAGCAAATGCCGCGATTATAATGGTGGATAAAATTAGTTTTATTTTCATTTAATTTAGCTGGCTTAACCAATAACCATTCTTTTTTATTTACCATAAACTACGAGAGCATGTTTCCAAATTTTCCCTGAAGCATTTTCTTATGCTGCTTGAATAAATCTTCCAAAGCGGAACGAATATGACGAGCAATTTCCGACTTATCTCCGGCAATGGCCGCGTCCACCTCTACGCTTTTAATTGCCTGGTTCCCGTCAATGGTAATTTTAATTTTTCCTCCGCTCGACGAACCGGTTACAGTTTCAACCGCGAGCATGGACTCCAAATGCTTAGCCTGCTTGCGCATTTCATTAACATCTTTAAGCTTGTCTAAAAATCCCATACGGTTTCTCCGTTTAGCTTGCTAATATAAATTTTAGCCAACCCGGAACCATCCGAGCTGCTTTTATATATTAGCAAACTTTCAAAATTAATTTTGTAATAATTTATTTTTTATACTTCTAAACAAAGCGGCAAACACCATCATAAACAATACCGCGGCCACAATCCAGCCCACAATGGGAATAAGCTTAATTAACGACCAAAGCACAACGCCAATTAGCACCACTTGCCAATTTGGATGGTTTTCGGAAGTCTTGGTTAAATAGTACAAGCTTAAATAGCCCAAAACCACGGCAGCCAGAATATTAGCCAAAATAAGCATTAACCCATAAGCGGCAAATGTGGCAAAAGCCAAATAATACCCCACGACTGTGAGTAACATTAATATCGCGGCAATAGGAATGGAAATGAGAGCGGCAAGGCCAATTCCCGCGTGCTCCCAGGGTTTTTGCCGAATTTCTTCAGCCGTTCTTATAACTAAACTTTTAGCAAAGCGCATAAGCACCCAGCCAGCCAAAAACCAAGCCGCGAGCTTAATAAAGAATGCCACGGTTATTATACCGGCTGCTTTGTTGACACTCCTATTTTCCATTTTCGTAAATTCTATTGTTGGGACTTTAGCGCCTTCCGCGACTACGGCTTCTTTTACCCCTTTATAAACTACAGCACCAAGAACTTCGGCGTTACTGCCAAACTTTAAACCCTCGCTGGCACGCACGTACACATTACCACTTACTTTGCCGTTAATTTCAACATTCCCGCCATATATCCTTAAACTGCCACTTACCGGCGCGTTTATTTGAATATTTCCTCCCGCAAGTACCGCGTCAGACCCAACTGCCGCCTTTTCAGAAACCGTCAAATTACCGCCCACAACCACCAAGTCTCCGCCAACTGGCCCGGTAATGGTAATGTTTCCGCCAACAATGCGCGCGTCTTCCCCAATGTTTCCGCTTACAATTATGGTTCCGCCCGCCAACATGACGTCTTTTTCTACATCACCCAAAACGGTCAAATTGCCTCCCACAGCCGCCAAGTCACCTTGAGTATTACCATTTACATTTAACATTCCCCCGGCCGTATACAAATTTTTATGTGTTTCAGAAGCTCCAATCGTTACATTGCCGGAGTTTTCCTCGGAACTTCCAACAAATTCGGCAGCTTGTACTGTTATGGCCAAACTCAAACCAAAAGCGCAAATTGCAAAAATGGCTCTTTTTTTATTCATATATATTCTTTAATGCCCAATAATTATACCACTAATTTTAGCTAATAAGTAGGTCATTATACACAATTTACTGCATACTAACCCCTTGGCAAAAAAACTGTTTTCTGCTATAAAGAGCTTCAGTGAGGTGTCTATGAAAACGCTCGATGGAACCCGGTGCTATCACTGCAACTTTGGCGGAGGCGAGCACTTTGCGGCTTGCCCAATTTTAAAGCCTTCAAACTTCCAGGAATGGAATGAAGGCTATGAAGATGCTCTAAATGACAGGCCAGCCAAAAACGCTAACGCCTTAACCGCCTATGGCTTAGGCTACAGGCGAGGCCTATGGGACAGAGAACAAATTGCGGAGGAGACAAAATAAGTTATTGCTTGGACGGCCTTCGGTCGTCCTATTTTTTTACGCACTCATTAAAAGCCCTGACTTCCAAATTATAGCTTTCTGTTAATTGCTTTATTATGTCCAGTTTATTGTTATAAAATTTTACAAGTGAGTTGTAAGCCCTTACCTTTTCATTGTAAGCATCAAGTTCAGCCTGGGACTGCGGCTCACTAAACGAATCCAGCTCTAACTTTGCCTGCTGGATTTGGAACTCCAGACCCACCGCCTCACTCTTGTAACTTTCAATTTGTGACTTTTTATTTTCATCTATGGCCGGACATTTGGAAGCGGGTTTGCCAAATTCTTGCACTGCCAACCAGACTTTTTTATTTTCAAACATACCTTCGCCCACCCATATACCAATTTCGCTGTATCTGGCATTCAAAATATTGGCTCTGTGACCCGGGCTGTCCATCCAAGCCTTTACTAGCGCCTGGTCGTCTTTATAATTGCCCAAAGCCAAATTTTCGCCAATAATGGCATACTCATAACCTACGGCTTGCGCTAAATAGTCCGGCCCCTTACCGCTCGGAGAAATATGTTCAAAATATCCGTTTTTAAACATATCTTCTACTTTGTTTTGAGCCGCCAACGATAATTTATCATTTAAAACCAAGGGTGAAAGTCCCAGCTCTTCCCTATGGCTATTGGTCCAATTTAATACCCCTTCGCCGGTCAAATGCGAATTTGGGGCGTCAAACATTGCCCGCAATGCTCCGCCGGTGGAAATTTCACGGACAATAGTACTTGCGAAGCTACCTGTCCCTGAAATATTTTTCATTAAAGACAATTCAGGATATATATGCGTTTTATAGCGATAAGCGGCAACGGCTGCCAAGACAATTACGCACAGAGTGGCAAATACGGCAATTTTTTTCATATTATTTGGCTTTTACATCCGGTAA
>CAZPRQ010000069.1:0-3807 GCA_964589415.1 uncultured Candidatus Saccharibacteria bacterium | reverse complement strand
CCTCTTTCTGGCGTTTTTTTAAATTAAGCCCTTAAACAAAGAATATTTAACTAGCCCTACTATACCACTTATTGACGATCGTCAATAAGTGGTATAGTAGGGTTTAAATAAACATAGAATAAAATATGAAGTTAAACATTAAAGCAACTATCCCTAATCCGGACGATCGTCAATAAAAGGGATAGTATAATCTCAATATTATTTATTAATATTTTTAAATGGGAGTTGCTTAGACCATACAAAAACATAAAAAAATGACCTCTTCCAAAGAAAAAATCATTTTTGTAATTTCTAAAAAATAGAGTGTATTATTGTTACTGGTCTATGGTACGGGGATTATTGGGATCATATTGCACATTGCCGGGAATAGATGTATTAGCCGAGCTATTAGTACCTGTCCCCGTAGTGCCAGAGCCGCTAGTTAAAGTATTTACTACAATATTCACAATGACATAAGCCATTACTATTAACACCAACCCAATTACCGCGTTTAAAAGGGTTTTTTGGCCTTTTTCCGCCTGCTCCTCATTTCCGGACGAAGTCATATACCAAAATCCGCCAATTATAATAAACAATACGGCAATGGTTCCGCTAAAGTACAATAAATAATTTATGACTTTAGCAATAAGTTCCGTAAGGGTTTTAACCCCAGCCGGTCCACTGCCGGTATTTTCCGGAACACAAGTAGGTCCAACACGGACATATTTAGGCGGACAAATCTGTTGATTTACGGCATTATTCTGTTGTTGATTAACGGAATCCGGGGTGTCAGGAATATTTACATTATCGTTTGACGCTTTAACCGGCACAGTCAAACCAAGTGCCGACAGCGTCCGGCTACCGGCTATTCCGTCCGGCTCAAGTCCTAAGGTAACTTGAAAATTTGTCACGCCATCCGCGGTTTGTTGGCCATATTCACCATCAATGGCGCCAAAATAATATCCTGAATCTTTTAGCTTGTCTTGCAAATCGCACACACGCTGACATTTAGCTCCCCGCGCAAGAGCCTGGCTGTCCTCACACTGCACTGGCGTTTGGGAATAAGGGCAGGCGGCTAAAGCCGGATAAGAAAAAACCAGTAATGAAAAAGCAAAAGCCGCAATCACTATATAAGCAAATTGTTTTTTCAAGACCGACATGCAAATATTATTCGAATGCTAAAATTTTTTATAACTAGAACTTTTTTAAATTGATACTAGCGAATTAAAATGGTATTTACGACCACTGTAACAATTACGTAAGCCAAGGCAATAATTACCAAACCGATTATGGCATTTATAAGCGTATTCTTACCTGTTTCAGCAACTTCTTCATTGCCCTGGGAAGTAATGTAACGATACCCGCCGATAATAATAAACAAAATCGCGATTAAGCCCACAAAACGCAGCACCAGCCTTACCACTTCGGCAATTAACATGTCCAAAGTTTGTGCGTTTTGTAATGGCCCAAACCCAAACATGGTTCGGATACCGCTGGTATTTATGCCTTGTTGAATAGGACTTTGCGCAAATGCAAATACAGGGATAGCCAACATTAAAATCAAACAGGCAGACAAAATAATTTTTGAAGCTTTACTCATAGATATGTTATTAATTCAAATCCTAAAGTCCAAAATTTAGGCGCTAGGATCCGGTCCCGACATAGTCGGGACCATAATGCCGCTAACGGCTGGAGGTAACAAAGTTTATAACCACGCGGACAATAACGTAAGAAAGGGCAATGATGACCAAGCCGATGATGGCGTTGATGACCGTGTTTTTGCCTTTTTCCGCGGTCTCCTCGTTTCCGGCTGACGTTATATACCAAAATCCTCCAATAATTAGGAAGAGCAAGGCAATAAGCGCCGTAACGCTCAAAATAATATTTATAACGAACTGAATGAGTTCTGGGAGGGATCGGGTGGAGCTGTCGCATTTCAAGCCCGGAGGACATCCCGGATCTACCAATTGGGCGTGAACGGATACGAACGGAAGCACTAGCATGGCCACCATAACCAACACCTGGACTGCTTTTAGGAAAGATATTTTGCTGATAATTTGTTTCAAACTGTTCACCCCCTTTCAGGGTAATTGAAGAGCTACTTCAAAAGTTAACAAATATATTTTACCACACAAACGCCAAATTCGCACTCTAACGCTGTCCTATTTCATAACCACATATTCTAACGCCGACATTGTTAGGAATAGGATCGCCTTCTTCTATGTCTATAGTTACATATCTTACCGTCTTGGAAAGTTTTTCTGTCTGCCCGGTACTGCCATTATACACGCTAATATACTGGTCTATTGTACCTGTCGCGTCGCACATATATTTTATATCATCCGGGCTCGCGCTTATACTTATTACCAACTGGTCGGAATTTATATCCAAAGTAAAGCCGGAGCGTTCGGCGGCCCCAAGAGCGTCGGAATCCGAATACCTTGGTTGTGCGGGTATGCCGCCGGGATTGGCCGAAGCTTCATCAAGCACCGACATATTCTGCTGCTTTACTGCCATACCGCAAATACTGGCTGACAAACTCCTATCCCCAGGCTCTCCCGCCACTTTTACACTCGCGGTTGCCGCCATGCTAGTGGGGTTAATGCTAAAGGATTCTTCGACTGAAGGCTGACCGGATAAAGACAATGTAAGTTTAGGCGACGAGCCGCAACGGTCAGTTAAATTTTTCTTTAAGGCTTCCATTTCCGAAACCCCCAGCTGGGCAATAAAACTTACAGAAATAGTATCTCCAATCCTTGCCGAAGTTGGAAGTGAACCAATAAAACGACTGTATTCCACATTTATCTGCCCTCCGCCTGCCTGCCCTCCGCCATCTTGAGTACCTCCGCCGCCAGAGTTTCCCCCACCACCCGCGGGAACAGCCGTGTTTGTGGCCGAAAAGTCTCCCTGCAAAGTATTGACCACAATTCTGACAATCGCCCCGGCCATAATAATAACGACTAGACCAATAACCGAATTTATAAGAATCTTCTTGCCATTTTCCGCCTGCTCCTCATTGCCGGCAGAAGCTAAATAGTTAAAACCGCCAATAATAATAAACAATACGGCCACAACTCCTGCAAATGTCAGCAAGAGGTTAATCCCATATGACAGCAGGTCGCCGATCGAACAAAACTTTGGAACGTCGGTAACCAGGCTTCCCCCGCCCCCGTTGCTCAAATTTATATTAAACATCTTCACAAATTTGGAACATCGCTCCTGTGAAGTTTGGGCATGAATGAGACCAGGAGCCGCCAAAAAAAATAAAACGGCACATAGAGCAACCAGCTTGGATATTGAATGTCTGAGATTTTTCATATTATTTGGTCTTCATAAATTGCTCCGCTCCTGCATCCGGCTTACACTGACTGGTGTCATAAATACGAAGGTAATTAAGCGGATCGCGCAAATCTATTTTACAGCGCGACATTAATATTAAATTCATAGCAGTGTTTACAAATACATAAGCCATAAGCACAAAAGCGAAGCCAACTACGGCAGAAGTTAAATGAGATTTTTTTGTCGTAATGGCTTCTTCATTCCCCTGCGAAATAATCATTCCAAAGCTGGCAAAAATTATTTGGTATACTGCAAAGACACCGGCCATGGCAATAAGAAAATTGGTTACCCTCGCCACGGCCGCAAAAAAATCGGTTAAAGTACAAGGGCCTTCATTCTCCCCGCCACAAGGAACCAAACCTGCCGCTTGAATCTGAATTAGTGGAATAATTAAACCGGCGACAATCAAAATAATAAATAATATTTTTTGTTTCTTCATGAAAGCTATTTATTTCAGTATACCACATTTGTCCACCAAAACCCAAACAC
>CAZPRQ010000068.1:0-3842 GCA_964589415.1 uncultured Candidatus Saccharibacteria bacterium | reverse complement strand
TATTTGGCAAATTCCTTAGCTTGATCAAGTTTTACTGAAAGCAACTTAGATACCCCGTCATCGCCCATGGTAACGCCATACAATATGTTAGCCTGGGACATGGTTTCCCGGTTATGCGTAATGGTAACAAACTGGGTCTGGTGCGAAAGCGTTGCCAAAATTTGCCCAAAACGAATGGTGTTAGCATCGTCCAAAGCAGCATCCACCTCGTCCAAAACCACGAATGGCGAAGGGAAACAGGTAAGCAAACTGCATAAAAGCGCAATAGAAGTCAGCGCTCGCTCCCCGCCGGACAGTGCCTGTATAGACGCCAACTTCTTTCCGGGGGGAGTAGCCTTAATGTCTATGCCAACAATATTTGAAGTTCCTTTTTCGTATTTTTGCACAATTTTCTCTTCAGCACGAAGATCGCCTTGTTTTTCATCTTCGTCTAAAGAGTCTTCCGAAGCCTTTTCCAATTCTTTATCTTCAGACTTTAAAACGCTTAAATACGCCCGTCCACCATTGAATAATACACGAAAATAATATTCAAATTTTTCGTTTACTTTATGGAAGGCTTCATTGAATTTTGACTTAATATGCTCGTCCAATTCGTCTAAAATATTCCTTAAGTCGGCCATACCCCGTTTAAGATCTTCTACCTGGGTACTCAAGTTTGTGTAACGCGCTTCCGTTTCCTCATACTCTTTCATGGTCAACTCGTCCATGCCGCCAATCATATCCAACTGGTTTTTTAATTTGGAAATTTTACCTTCCAAATCCTCCGTGGCAGACGCTACGTCTTTTTCGCTGATGTTTTTTAAAATTTCATCCCCTAAAATTCTTCTCACTTCTTCCGCTAATACATCCATTTGGGTATCAAACTTCGCTTTTTCTACCGAAATAGCCGTTTGGCTATCCTTTAACTTGGAAATTTCGTCCTGCAATTTTCTGTATAAGCTTTCGGATTCATGAATAGTCCGTTGCTTCTCTTGTTCGGCTAAATAAAAAGACTTTACCGAATCTTCAATCGCGCTAATTTTTTCCGCCAAATCCTTCACTTCCAATTGTATGGCCGATTCCTGACTGCCGAGCTCGCGAATATAATCTTCACTGCTGTTGCTCTGGACTTTTTTTAGTTCCAATTCAATATTTAAACGTTCCTGCCTAATTTGCGCGACCTGATTTTCCAAAAATTCCAAGGAAACATGAGTGCGCGATTGTTCCACCTGCTGGCGGCCCAATTCTTGCTGCACCTGTTCTTTTTTGTCCTGCAAGTGCTTCATTTGAGTTTGAATTTCCTGCAAATGAGATTGTGGATCCAAAACGGTCTGCTTGGCGAGTCCTGTAAAAGCATTGAACTGAGAACTTAAACCTTGCGCCAGTGAGCGCGCCTCTTGGAGGCTTTCAGTTGTTTGCAAATTAGACAAAAATTGACCAAATGCATATTCCAATTCACTCAATTGCCTGTCAAATTGCTGCCAATCTATTTGAGCCGGATTTTTAAGCCCATCATACAACAATTCAATTTGGCTTCCCAATACGGAAAGCTGTTCTTCCAAAGACTGGATAGCTTTTATTTGCCCTTCCTGCTGGCTTGTGCTGGAGATTATTTTTTCTTCCAATTCCCTTAACTGGGCGTTTTTTTCATGAAGCTCTACCTGCATAGTCTGGGCATCACCCGATGACGCTGTTTTAAAACTGCCCATCTTTCCGCGGATTAAGCTTAAATCTTCAAGTAGTTTATTTTTCTTCGACTGTAATGAAGAAATTTGTACTCGCACCTCCCGAAGCTTTTCAGCCTCTTCGGTATTGTCGCTCTCGGCTTTTTCCACCAATTGGCGCTGCTGCCTTAACTGCTCTTCTAAAACAAGTTTTTTGCTCTCAAGTTCCGAAAAAGAGTGTTCATAACTGCCAATGTTTTTTCGCAGTATCCAGTATGTTTTGCCAAAAAATTCACGCTGATAAACTTTTAACTCCTGCTCAATTTCCGATCGAGCTTCCATGCGCTTAGCTTGCCGCCGCAAAGATTTTAACCGCGGTTCAATTTCCGCGATTAAATCTTCCGCTCTCATTAAATTCTGAGCGGTCTGCTCCAACCTCCTAAGCGTCTTTTCCCGTTTAATATAATAATTCTTAACTCCACTTGCTTCGTCAACCAATTCCTTAATACCGCTTGGCCCTTGGAGTACTATTTGGTCTATAGTACCCTGGCCAATTACCGTATAGCGAGAAGTTCCTATATTGCTTTTTAATACTAAATCCACAATATCCAAAAGCCTGACTTTGTTCCCGTTTAACAAATATTCGCTCTCTCCGCTGCGGTCAATGCGCCTGCCAATAGAAACCTCCGCCGCGTCTACCGGAATACGCCTGTCGCGGTTGTCGAAGGTAGCCACGACTTCGGCAAAACCCAAACGGGTTTTTTTATCACTGCCAGCAAAAATTACGTCATCGCTTTTTTTTCCACGAATAATTTTCGCGCTCTGCTCCCCCAAAACCCAGCGTAAACAATCGGCAATATTACTTTTACCACTGCCGTTTGGCCCAACAATCGCAATAACCCCACTACTGAATTCCAGAGTGGTTTTTTGTGCAAAACTTTTAAATCCTTGAATGTCTAAGCGTTTTAAATACATTTAATTTTTATTTCGTAAAAATTTTCTATTAAATACCTGCCCGCCGACTTCTGTCGTTAATAGTAGCGTTGATGGTAATCATAATTTTATCTTACTCCCTTCTCCTGCCTTGGCAGGCGGACGAAAGGGTACTAAACTACTAAATTTATAAGTCTCACTTTAGTAGTTTTGTATTTTTAGTATTTAGTAGAGATTAAAAAATATTTCTCTTTAAAGAATCTTCAGCCGCGGCGATTTCTGCTTCCTGCTTGGAAGGGCCGGTTCCACGCCCGACTTCGTGAGTGCCAACCAGTGCCGCTACCACGAATATTTTATTGTGGTCAGGGCCGGATTCCGAAACCACGCCGTAAGTTGGGGTAACTCCTTTTTTCTCCTGAACAAGCTCCTGCAGCTTAGACTTGGGATCCATATAAGTTCCGCCCTGAATTATGGCCGGCAATTCCACTAAAATTTCCCTAATAATAAATTTTTCGCAAGCTTCGTAACCGGCATCCAAATACATAGCGCCAATAACGGCTTCTATGCAATTTGCCAATATTACCTGCCGGGCGCGGCCTATATCTTTTGCTTCGCCCCGGCTCATAAGCAAAAACTCGCCAAACCCCAAACGCTTGGCTATACTGGAAAGCATTTTATAGTTTACAAGCGCGCTTCTAAAGTTTGTCAGCTCTCCTTCAGGATGCGGGTAGTTCTTATATAAATACTCGGTAGCGGCCAACTCCAATACGGCATCGCCCAAAAACTCCAATCGCTCATTGTGCGGGAGCTGAAAAGACCGGTTTTCATTCAAGTAAGACCGGTGGGTAAATGCCGACAAATACAAATCCATATTCGCGATTGTCGTTTGTAAAATTGGCTCTAATTCTTCTTTTTTAATACTTGGCATATATTGCCGTTTCTAACCCTTTAGCCTTAATCCTTGAGAAAGAAGGATGAACGATAAAAGATTATGAATTAATAAAAAATAATAAGTTTTTACTTTTCTATTCGTTCACTGCGTAGCCGCCTTAGATGGAATGCAGCCCTACTTCGTCCCGCCACTGGCGGGACTACGAAGGGCACTGCTTCGTGACTATAAACTAAATTCTCTGTTTCGACAACGCATGTGCTAAATAAAATGCTTGCACTGCGTAGCCTTGGCGAAGCAGTGGTGGACGGTAGAGGATTCGAACCTCTGACCCTCTCTACGTCAAAGAGATGCTCTACCAACTGAGCTAACCGTCC
>CAZPRQ010000067.1:0-4256 GCA_964589415.1 uncultured Candidatus Saccharibacteria bacterium | reverse complement strand
CTCAATGGATAGAGCAGTGCTCTTCTAAGGCATTGATGTAGGTTCGATTCCTACCAAGGCCACCAGGCAAGCGGGACGCATTTTAGTCTAAGCTGCCCAGAAATTTTCACACCTGACAATCACGAACCCTGCCCCAATAACCGGCAAACGAGAAAAATTTTAAATTTAAACAGCTATTCACCCATGCTTGAACGCGTACAAAAATATATTAGCCAGGCGGGATTTGCTTCCAGGAGAAAAGCCGAGGAGTTTATTAAAAGCGGCCAGGTATCCATAAACGGCAAGCGGGCCAAGCTGGGAAATAAAGTTAATCCGGAAAAAGATATTGTTACGGTCTACGGTAAAACAGTGCCTAAGCCGGAAGAAAAAATTTATATTGCCCTAAACAAGCCTGTCGGCTATGTAGTGTCCCGCCGCGACCCGCGAGGCCGAAAAACCGTCTTCCAGCTATTACCGGAAGAATTGCGCTCTAAAGTCTGGAATATTGGCCGACTGGATTTTGAAACCGAAGGCTTGCTTATATTTACAAACGACGGTGAACTTACACAAGAACTCGCCCATCCCAAATACGAGCACGACAAGGAGTACAAAGTAACCGTAGAAGAGGAACCCACCCCTCACCAGTTAGAACACCTGCGCGAAGGCGTGGAAATTGCCACCGGCCTTACCTACCCTGCCAAAGTAAAAGCCAAGGGCACTACTATAAATATAATTCTACATGAAGGGAAAAAACGGCAAATTAGGCGTATGCTGGATGCCGTGGGACTTTCCATAAAAAAACTTGAGCGCATTAGGGTAAACAAATTAAAACTCCCAGAAGATCTTAAATCCGGACAATTTATTCATATACAAAAAGTGGACATACTTTAACCGAAAATGCGCAAATATTTTTCTTCTATTCTAATAATTTTTACGACTATGGCCGCGGCTTCTGCCGCGGTTATTTTAATCCGCCGGCACTATTTTACAACCGAAACAATAGAAAAATTCCCCTCTTTCCAGCATGTCTCCAACTTAAATCCAAATGGTCCGCAGACATACAATGATTCAGTCTTGCCGGACCATATCCAGCTTGCCATCCCCTTCACCCCCCAGGCGCCCACTGCCAACTGGGACGAGCTCCATAACGAAGGCTGCGAAGAAGCCAGCGCAATAATGGCCGCTTTTTATTTTTCTCCTCCTGAAACGGAAAAAAATAATGAGGCGGCATTGGACCCAAAAATAGTTGAGTCAGAAATATCCAAACTGACCGACTGGCAACAACAAACCTTTGGTTACCATTTAAGCATAAATACCGAAGAAACCTCGAGGATGGTAGAAGAAGTTTACGGGCTTGAAACGGAGATTATAAAAAATTTCACCGCGGATGATATTAAAAAAGCCCTCGCTAAAGGAAAGCTCGTGCTACTGCCTGCTAACGGCAGGCTTTTAAAAAATCCTTATTATAAACAGCCGGGGCCCATATACCATATGCTGGTAATTCGCGGATATAATTCCGCCGGGTTTATTACCAATGACCCGGGAACCAAGCGAGGAAAAAATTATTTCTATTCTTACGAAACTCTAAACTCAGCCAGTGGCAATTGGTCGCGCCAGGCAAATGCCGTAGACCAATCCCAAAAACAAATTCTACTTGTCTGGAAACAATAAAAGCAAGGCAGAAGATAAAATGCCTTGCTTTTGACTTAAACGCTGACGTGCTCCCTAATTTCGCAGAGCCCCAGCAGATCAAACAACCAAATAACCGCCCAGGCCGGATCGTACTCTCCGGGCCGCATGGCGAAGTTCGCAGATGTTGGTACATGGTGGTGGTTGTTATGCAGGCCTTCTCCGCCGGTAAGCCAAGCAATCCAACGCACATTGGTCGCCTTGTTATGGCTCTCCTTGAAGTTTTGGTAACCAATCATGTGACAAATGCTGTTAATAGCGGCGTTCAAATGTATATACGCCACCCCGTGGATAACAAACGCCACAGAACCCCAGAGCGAGCCAAACGCCAAAACAAACAGCAACCAGCCAATTACCAGCCCAAACTTTTGCCCGGGTATTTTGTCTATAAGGGTTCCTGTGTAATCTTTCGTGTACTGGGCTACAACCTCGGCGTCTGCCGCCGTACGCCGGTAATACCAGGCGTTTTTGAAAAACACGTCCCACATACCGGTAAGGTACGGGCTATGGGGGTCTCCTTCCTTGTCGGAAAAATGGTGGTGCTTTCGGTGAACCGACACCCATTCCCGAGGGGAAATGCCCGTAAAGAGCGTTAGAATAGCGTGCATTACGAACGCTACAAACGGGTGAAGTTTAATTGACCTGTGGGTTAGCGCGCGGTGCAGGTATATTGTGGTCACAAACACCGACGCCTGATTTACCAGAAAAGTCGCCAAAACAATGACCCATGGATTGGTTATCATATCCATTCGTCCTCCTTCATTTTTAGTATACAGCAAACCAAATAAAAAAACTTTAGCGCCTGCGCTCTAAAGTTTAATTTAAAATTTAAGGATTCCACTATCCGCTTATTAGCTCACTAGCTTATCTGCTTATTAGCTCACTAGCTTATCAGCTTATTTGCCTACTAGCTTACTCGCCTACTATTTCTCCCCTATTTGCTGTCTCCACATGGCATAATATAACCCTTTCATATCGACAAGCTGGGCATGGCTTCCCTGCTCAGCCACTTTACCACGCTCCAAAACAAAAATTTTGTCCGCATGCATAACCGTAGACAGACGGTGGGCAATAAGTACGGTAATTTTTGTTTTATTACTGCTCAAATCTCTTATAGTCGCGGTTATTTGTTCTTCGGTTATGGAATCAAGCGAGCTGGTAGCTTCGTCAAACACCAAAAGCGCGGGCTTTCGCAAAAGCGCGCGGGCAATGGACAGGCGCTGTTTTTCCCCGCCCGATACTTTTACCCCGCCTTCACCAATTAAGGTGCTCAAGCCTTTGTCTGCCCGCTGCATAAGGCTATGGGCAGCTGCTTGGTTAAGTACTGCCCATAATTCTTCATCGGTTGCTTCCGGCCTTACAAATTTTAAATTGTCCCTTATTGTTCCGGCGAAAAGCTGGGTGTCTTGCGTAACCAAGCCAATCTGGCTTCGCAAACTTTCTAAATCCGCCTGGCTTAAATCTACACCATTGTAAGAAATTTTTCCGCCTTGCGGACGGTACAGTCCAACCAACAATTTTACCAACGTTGTTTTCCCGCTGCCGGAAGGACCAACAAACGCCAAGGTCTCGCCGCTTTTGACTTTAAAATCCACTCCGTCCAAAGCTGGAGTAGTTGCGGTTTGATGCTGAAAAATAACTTTATTAAATTCAATTTCGCGCAAATCTCCTACTTTTTGGGCGTTTTCCGGCGCGGGTTCTTTGGGAGTGTTTAAAATAGCGCGGTAATTGTCCAGACTTGCCTGGGCTTCGCGGTAAGCCTGTATGGTATTGCCCAATTCCTGCAAAGGACTAAACAAGAAAAACGAATAAATCCACAAGGAAAAAAATTCACCTAGCGTTAAGGCGCGGGTAAACACCAGGTACACCATGACAAAGAGCATAACTATACGCAAAAAATTTACGGTAGTACCCTGTATAAAACTTAATGAACGAATGTACTTAACTTTTTTTAACTCCAGTTTCAGTATTTCGAGTGTAGTGGTATTGAGCCTTAAAACTTCTTGGGCTGCCAACCCCATGGATTTTACCAGCTCAATGTTCCTCAAACTTTCCGTGGTAGAGCCGGCCAAAGCCGTAGTTTGTGCCACTATGCTAACTTGCACATTTTTAATTTTTTTACTTAGCATGGAAGACACAACTGCCAAAATAGGCACCATGGCTAAATAGACGACTGCGATTGCCCAATTTACCCGAAAAGCATAAACAATAACAAAGACAAACCCAATGGCGGTAAAAAACAATATGTTAATAAACGAGGTTATAAGTTTTTCCACGTCCTGCCGCACGCGCTGCAGCTTTTCCAAGGTTTCTCCGCTTCTCTGGTCTTCAAATACCTGATAAGGCAGCTGTAAGCTGTGAGCCAGGCCGTCGGTATACATTTCCGCGCCCAATTTTTGAGTAACCGTATTTACGAAATAATCCTGAAAATTTTTGGCAATGCGGGAAACAAACGCGGTGCCCATGGAAAGCAAAAGCAAAAAACCTACTCCGCGGAAAAAGTCGTTTCGGTTTAACTGCTCAAACTTGGTAACGTAGTCATCCAGTATTAGCCGAAATAAATACGGGTCTATAAGGGAAAAAATTTG
>CAZPRQ010000066.1:0-4295 GCA_964589415.1 uncultured Candidatus Saccharibacteria bacterium | reverse complement strand
GGGAAGAAAGTCACAATTTTTCAGCCACTACCTGGATTCTCGGTGACTTTGTGGTTATGATAGTTACCGGCCAGAGGCCGCATTACCTGGTAGAAATTTACGATTCCGTTCTTGCCCACAACCTTCGCGAAGTCTTTAAGGGTATTTGGAAAACCTTGAAAAAATAACCCCGCCACCGGCGGGATTATTTTTTCAAGGTTTTTAGCTTTTTTAAATGCGCCTTACTGTCGCGGCAATTACAGTGGACAGCATGGCCTTCGTGCCATTTAATTTTTTGAGCCAAAGTGGCATCTAGCGGCATCTTATGCTTTAAATGCCACTCCCTATTTATTGCCATATGTTTATTTATAATAATCTATTTTTAAACCCCATTCGCCTATTCGCGCGAATTAGAGGGGGTTTTAGTTTTTAGTTCACTTGAAAATAATACTCAATAAACATTTTTAATGTTGAGCCAATGCTTTACTTGCCTTCTCTTTTAGATTCTTTTAAGTCATTTAAAGCGTCGGTGATATGTGTAGTCAGTTCTTGGATATTATAATTATACTGCGAGGGTACATGCATAATGCCAATTTTTGCTTCCAGCAAAACACTATCTACTAATTCATCCCTCTGTTTTCTGTCTATACTATTATGACTGCTGTCGTCTAGTTCAATAACTAAAACCGGGCTAATATATTTTTTTTCAAAAACTACAAAATCCAAGATTTTCCGGTTTACAGGGTTACGATATTTATAAGTATTGTACTTATTTACCCGAACATTTAAAATACTGGCTAAATTTACTTGCGGGAAAATTACATATTCTTCCCCTATAATCTTCTTAATTATTTCAAAAAATTTGTATTCCGCAATAGTTAAGAAAAATTGCTTCTTAAAATAAACCTGTGGTCGCTCTTCTCCATTAGGGGTTATAAAGGTTTCCTGGGAATTTTTAATTGCCCATACACCTACCACAACTAAAATAACAATTATTATAAATATAAACTCCATAAATTCAACGGGTCATCTCTTCATTCGTTTACTTGATTGTAAAAAAGTACCTGACACCTTTTAAAAAAACTCCCTTAAAATGTTTTAAGTCAATGGAGACTTGATTCACTTTTGAATTATTGACTTGGAATAAAGGCATGGTGGTATTAATTACGCCAAATGCGCCCGTTCAAATTGTTCTAAATTATCCACGGGATAATAATCTACCTTAATAACTTCAAAATGTTTTTTTGCTGACTGAATTTTACCCGCTTCGTGAGACCTTAAATCAGACAAGTCGCCTTTGGTCTCAATCACAAAATAAATTTTTTCGTCGCTCTCTTTACCTTGTAAGTCCCGTTTAACCGTAACCACTGCCCAATCTGGATTGTAACCACCCAGTGGGGTTTCAATTTTAAACCAATTAGGAAGTTTAAGAAACAGCTTAATTTTTTCGTCGCTATTGAGCTTTAAGGCAAATTCTTTTTCCACGTCGGAATCGTAAACTATGGCGTCGTAAATGGAACGGTCAACTTTCAACACGTCATCCTTATAGCCTTCCATATCCTTGAATTCCGCCGCATCATAGGTTTCGGGCAAGACTTCGTATGCTATTTGCTCAATGTAATTTTTAATTAGTGCGGATTTAATTATGCGGGCGACGTCAAAAGCAAATCTGTCGGGATTGTTTATTACAGATTTGAAGTTTTGTGCTTTAGTTAAAATCTCCACCACGCTGTTGCGGGTGAGCTTTGTTTCTTCTTTTATGAACTCAATGCAGTCAATCAAATTTTTCTTGTCTTCCAGTTTTTGCTGGCCACTACCTAAACGGTAATAATTCACTTTTTCCGCTACTATATCCAGTCTTACCCGTTCTATGTTGATTTGGGGCTTTGGGATATTTAGCTTGGCTATTTGTTCGGCACAGCCGTCAATCAGCCTTTGGCTGTTGACTGTTACAAAGTAGCGGGTCTTTTTGGAAATCCTATTCCAAAGTTCCCTAAAATTTTCGTCGTGTTGAAAGTTCTTTTTGAGCTTAATTTTCTGGCGCGCCCTTGCGTTGGAAGGTGTGGGCGGAGCTTTATAGATACCGTCTTCCACAAATTCGGCTTGCAGCTGACTCACGTAATCCACATAGCTTTCGTTAGCAATAACGGACAATAAGTTAATCTGGCGCACAAATTGCCTTAAGCCGTCCTGATTGACACACAATCGCATCCCACGGCCAATCTCCTGGCGTTTTTTCATTACAGAAGCAGTGGCATTAAGCGTGCAGATGTTAAACACGTTCGGGTTATCCCAGCCTTCCTTTAAAGCGGAATGGGAGAAAATAAACTCCGTTGGCTCGTCAAAAGACAGTAGTCTTTCCTTATCCTTCATAATCAACTCGTAGGCTTCCTGGTTTTCTGCAATAGAACTTTCGCGTTCCAAATATTCGTTATTCCGCATCGCGAAATAGCCCTTATGCACGGCGTCGACATTCAGGCTTTCAAATCCAAATTCTTTTTTCTGACGGTTAAACTCTGTAGCAAAAATTTTACGGATAAAACCATCTGCCTTTACGTAGTTGTCTACACGGTCAATAAAGAACAGGGACAAGACTTTAATGCCCAGCTCGGCCATTTTCTGTTTCTTTTCAAAATGCAGTCGCACAGTTTCGGCAATCTGCCGCCTCATTATTTCCTCCCTATTACCGCCCACGCCTTCACCAATTTTTGCCGTAACATTATTACTAAAACGGATAGAGCCAATAGAACCAAAGTCAGGGGCATTGGCAGTCAGATCATCCACAATAAAACCCTCGTAAGCGGGATTATTAGCTTTGTCTTTTAAATCATCGCCCTGTTTGACCGTAATCTTCTTTTTGGCGACATTGCCGCCTGCGTCAATGGCCGTAACTTCCAACTTGGCTTTTAAGGTGTTGCGTAAAGAGGTTACGTCAATCAGGTTTACGTAAACACTGGGGGCGTCGTCGCTGTCTACCACGGAAAATACCTCAATCTTTTTTACCAAGCCCAACTGGTAAGCGTCATACGGGGCAAGCTGATACATCAGGTTATGTAACGTCTTGTGCGTGGCAGAATAGCGAAGGCGGAATAAAGAGTTAAATCGCTTCAAACGTTCCTGTGTGGCGTCGCCTTCCATATTTTGCGGCTCATCCATAATCAAGATGGGATTTGTCTTTTGTAAAAAGGTAATGGGCTGTTCGCCCTGCATCTGGTCGCGTTCGGCATAAAGCACGTTAGCGTCTTTATTAAACGCCCCCACGGTCATCACCATAATCTCAATACTGGAACTGGACGCAAAATGCCGCACCTGGGAAATGTTTTTTGACTGGTATTCGTAATAGCGATAAGGCACGCCATAAAGCCCCTTAAAATGTTCCTTTGTAATCTGCAAAGTTTTAATTACGCCTTCACGAATGGCCACGGACGGCACAAGCACAATAAACTTTTTCCAGCCGTATTTTTTATTAAGCTCAAAAATTGTGCGAAGGTAGACGTAAGTCTTGCCCGTGCCCGTTTCCATTTCAATGGAAAAATCCAAGTCTTGCGTTACGCCGCCGTTTTTAATTTCGTTCTTGTCCTGGATTTTTTTAACATTAGCCAAAACTTCTTCCTGAGACAGACTTAAAAAATTTGGATAAATACCAAACAAATCGCCCGCCAAATTGCGAGCAGTGGTATTTTTCTGCTGGCCTTCAAAAATATCAACCACGGCGTTGATGGCGTCTAACTGGAAAGTTTGGTTTGGGTCAAATTGGAATTTCATCTGTTTTTATTGTGTTGCCAGGCTAATTGCCTTTTGATAGTGGTTATATCCTGTTCCTCAATAGCTTTAAGGACATCATCCATTTTTTGAAAGTTTACGACGTCAACCAAAAAATACTCGTTCACGCCGTGTTTATCTTTATTGTAGTAAGCGTAATTTATTTCAAGATGAAAGTTGTCGGCAATATTTGAAGGCGAAGCGTCCACACCAACGTCAACCCTAAAAAGTTTACTGAAATCATTGCAAACAATAAGTGGGTAATTTATTGTCCGCAAAACTTTAATCCGTCTATGTGGTTCAGTGGAAACAATAGGCGGACTATGCCGATAATAAACCATTGCGTTAAGGCTTTGATTTAGGGCTTTGTAGATAATTTCGTTTTCCTGGGACTTGTCGGGTTTGGACGCAAACAATTTTGCCACAGAATTTATTTTCATATACCTGTGGCCTTCTATTGCGACATTGGCTTCGGGCGGGTCAAGCGGCGTATCCTGGGTAATTCGGTCAACCAAACTTTCTTTATTAACCGTATCAAACCAAAAAACAATTTC
>CAZPRQ010000065.1:0-4340 GCA_964589415.1 uncultured Candidatus Saccharibacteria bacterium | reverse complement strand
GCTAGTTAAATATTCTTTGTTTAAGGGCTTAATTTAAAAAAACGCCAGAAAGAGGATAGAACTCTTTTCTGGCGTTGGGTTTGCCTTTGGCAGACGCTAGGGTCTGCGGCGGGCAAATCCGGAATGTGTGGTGCCGGGGTTGGTGTTGTTGGCGGTGACGGTTCCGCCCTTGGCGGTGGCGGATCCGGACGCTCCGGACGTAAGCACGTCCGCGGCCGTCTGGTTGTTCCGTGCCTCTTTGTCCGCCTCTATGCGGTGATGTTCTACATCCGCATAGATTCGGGCGCGGTCTGTCGCGCCCTTTTCTGTTTGGCGGACGACAATTATGTCGCGTCCGGTCCAAACGCCGGTTTGGGCAATCCATGCCCAGTCGCCGGCAAGGGCGCTGCTGGCCAGTAAATTTACTGCCAGAAAAAAACCCAGCTTTTTCATGATTTTACCTCCTTCGTATTGGTTTTTCGCGCGCTTTTTCCATTTTTTGTGCCCTTGCGGCGCAACAAGGGCGTTTTGGTTTAAGTAATATTATAGCATTTTTAATAGCGTTTGTCAACATGGCTATTAAATGCTATATTTTAAAAGCCGTATATTTAGGCTCGAGTGGCGGAATTGGCATACGCGCATGGCTTAGGACCATGTCCCGCAAGGGTTGTGGGTTCAACTCCCACCTCGAGCACCATGTACCACTCGCAGACTCGGGTACATGGCACGCCATAAATTGGAATTAGCTGACTGGTTTATGTGCGCAGCCAAGAACGCGAGGCAAGAGGGGGTATATGACTTGATACACGAATGAACTAAGTGAATGAATAGTTCAGAGCCGCATTTACCAAAACATTTTGTAGTTATTTGTAGGTGAGTGAGTAGTGGGTGCCCTGTAACGGAACCATGAGATGGTGACTGGTTCAGGGCTGTAACAGTTCGCTCGGGTTCGTGGCACAGCCACTTCTTCGTCCGCCGAGGCGGACTACGAAGTGCAAGCATTAGGAGTTATCAAGTTGCAAGTTATCAAGTTCATAAAGATATAAAGTGATAAGTTATCAAGTTCATAAAGTTTATAAAGTTCAGCCTCTACTAAATACTAAAAAGTACTAAATGTACTAAACCGGAATAAATGGGTAGTGTCAAATACTGTTACTCTTGATTCATGTTTCAAGATCCATGATTTATGATTTAAGTTTTATATTTCAAATTTCATACCTCATGCTTCAAGTTTTATGCTCCATGCTTCAAGTTTCATAATTCTTGTTTCTCCCAACCCCGCTTATTTGTAACTAAAACCTATTCTATTTCGTTATAGTAGGTAAGAGCATTGATTATTTAGGTAAATTTTTGTAAAATACATTGACTGCTTTTGAATTCATATTTAAATCTTAAATTTATATTTTCACATGGGCAGAATTATAAAAAACATTGTTTTGGTTTTAATAGGGTTTTTGTTCCTAACGGGTATTTTCGCGGCTTTTTCCGATAACCAAAAATCTTCGGAAGTTCCCATTTCTGAAATTGTTAACTTGGTAAAAAACCAGCCGGATAAAATAAAATCTATTTCCGTTTCCGGAGACAAGGCGACGGTAGAGTTAAAAGACACGGACACTCGCCAGGCGGCGACTCTTAGGGCCGGTGAAAGCATTTATGAAGTGTTTGACCAAAATAAAATAGACCCGGAGAAATATAGCCAGATTAAAATAGTAAATAAATCTTCCGGCACTTTTTCCAACTTGCTTTCGGCAATTTTGCCATTCCTAATTCCGTTCGCTTTTATTTCCCTGTTTATTTATTTTCTTATGCGCCAGGTGCAAGGCACGAACAACCGAGCCATGTCTTTTGGGCAAAGTTCGGTTAAGCTTTCCGATGAACGGAAAAACCGGGTAAAGTTTTCCGATGTGGCGGGTGCCAAGGAAGCAAAGGAAGAGCTGCATGAAGTGGTGGATTTTTTGCGCTACCCGCAAAAGTTTTTACAGCTGGGAGCCAAAATTCCAAAAGGAGTTTTATTGCTGGGAAGTCCGGGGGTAGGTAAAACCATGCTTGCCCGGGCGGTTGCCGGCGAAGCCAATGTGCCTTTTTTCCATATTTCCGGTTCCGAATTTGTGGAAATGTTTGTGGGCGTGGGCGCTGCCCGTGTGCGCGATTTGTTTAAAAAAGCCAAACGCAATGCCCCATGCATTGTGTTTATAGATGAAATAGATGCCGTAGGTCGCCAGCGCGGCGCGGGCCTTGGGGGTGGGCATGATGAGCGGGAGCAAACTCTAAACCAGATTTTGGTGGAAATGGACGGTTTTGAAACAGATACCAATATAATTGTTATGGCTGCCACAAACCGGCCGGATGTGCTGGACCCTGCATTGCTTCGTCCGGGGCGTTTTGACCGTCAGGTAATTTTAGACTTGCCGGACATTAATGACAGGGAAGCAATTTTGAAAGTACATGTAAAAAACAAACCCTTGGCCGCTGACGTAAACTTGCGTAAGATTGCCGAACGGACGCCTGGTTTTTCGGGAGCGGATTTGGCAAACTTGTTAAACGAAGCCGCTATTTTAACCGGGCGCATAGGCAAAAAAGAAATTGGCAACCCGGAACTCAAGGAAGCGGTGGAAAAAGTCATGATTGGCCCGCAGCGTAAGAGTCATATATTAAACACCCAAGAAAAAGAAATTACCGCCTACCATGAAGGCGGACATGCATTGGTGGGCAGTGTACTGCCATTTTCCGATCCCGTGCACAAGGTTTCGGTTATTTCTCGCGGCAGAGCTGCCGGCTATACCATGAAACTGCCGGTGGAAGATAAGCATTTACATAGCCGTCAAAGTTTTATGGATGAAATTTGCGCCCTATTAGCCGGCAACGCGGCAGAGCGGTTGGTGTTTAACGAAATTACTACCGGTGCCTCCAATGACTTAAAAGTGGCAACCGGCATGGCTCGCCGCTTGGTTATGACTTACGGCATGAGCGAAGAGTTGGGACCCATTGCTTTGGGTGAGCAGCATGATATGGTATTTTTGGGACGTGAAATTTCCGAACAGCGCAATTACAGCGAAGATACGGCAATGAAAATTGACGCCGAAGTCGCGCGCATTATGAGAGAATCTTACACACGCGCCACCGAATTACTTACTAAACACCGTGAAGTGTTAAATACTATCGCCCATCGTTTGGTTACGGAAGAAACTTTGGAGCAAGAACAATTTCATGAAATTGTAAAAGGTATTATTCCTGCCAATAAAAAGCTCGCGCCTGAATTTGATTCCTTGCCCGCAACAGAGCCGGTGGCTTAATCTTATTTACCCGTTAAATATAAATACGAATTTCCCCTTTAGAGCTTTGTGGGGAATTTGGAAAAAAATTTGTGCTGACAGCTTCCACCATTTTATCCAGGGCGCATACTTTAACAATCCGGAATCCAAAACTTTGGGTCTTCGGGTTGTTTGTTGTTGGCGGGTTTAACTTAAACTTTCTACATTTTTTTGGTTTTGGCCAGTTTAATGTCCATAGCAGCCAGCAAGCCTGGAATGTAATTGTCTCTCTGCAACAGCATCCGGCACGCTTAGCCCTGGCCAGTCTGTTACTATTGGTGGTTAGCGTTGGCGGTTTAATAATTACAAATGGTTCCCGAATATTACTTGCCCTTTCGGTTAAGTCCATATTGGATACCGGTACAACAAATGTTAAGCAGCAATTTAAGCCGGTTAAGGCCGCGTTTACACCGGTAGTAAAAATAAGCCTTTTAACCACAACTTGCATGTTAGCTTTAGGATTGGTTTTATTTGCCTTCCCCCTTTTGTTCGTCCGTAATACCGGTTACCAATTGCTTATGTTCGCCGTTGGCGGAGCACTACTTTTGCCATTGGCTTTTTCTATGTCCTTCCTTAATATTTTTACTTCTTTTTTTGTTATTATATTTAAACAGACTTTTGGCAAAGCTTTTTCCCAAGCAGCCGATTTGTTTATGTCTCACTGGCCAAGGTTGGTGGGTTTTTTGTTAATTCTACTCCTTATATACTGCGGGATATTTGTATTGGGCGCTACGTTTATTTTTGGCGCGCAATACGTGATTGCCGGCTTATTCCAAGCAATTTCTAAGTTGGGGTTTGAGCAATTTTCTGCTATTATATTAATAATCCGTATAGTCTTCGCTTTGCTGTTGTGGTTTTTGGTCGCGGGTTTAAATGTTTTTTTCAACGCCTCGCTTCTTGTTCTTTTTTTAGATTTGGTTAAGCCATTGGAGACAGAAGCCGAAGCGCCGGTTCGGGCACTTACGTCACCCACGCCTATTTAGCCAGCTTTTTACGGACGGTTAGCTCAGTTGGTAGAGCATCTCTTTGACGTAGAGAGGGTCAGAGGTT
>CAZPRQ010000064.1:0-4681 GCA_964589415.1 uncultured Candidatus Saccharibacteria bacterium | reverse complement strand
ACACCCGCACTGGCGCGGGCGTGGAAGTGGCCGCGGCCGCAAGCGGCGGCGGCAGCTGGTATAACGCTTCTTGGGGCTACCGAAAGCAAATTACCGTGGATAAAAACAAAGTCGCCACATCATCTTCCTTGTCCAACTTCCCAATGCTCTTTAGCGTAACCGATTCGGAATTAAAATACACTTCCTTTGGCGGCAGGGTAGGCAAAACCGACGGCACGGATATTTTGTTTACATCTTCCGACGGCACGACGAAACTTTCCCACGAAATAGAAAAATATTCGTCATCAACCGGCGAAACCATAATCTGGGTAAAAATCCCCACGCTTTCCGGCACATCGGACACCTCTCTATATATGTATTACGGCAACTCGGGCGCCAGCGACCAGCAAGATATAAACAACGTTTGGGATAGCAGTTTTTTGGGTGTCTACCACTTGGGCGAGGCTCGCAGTACCTCGGCCAATAATTATAGGGACTCCACGTCAAATGTTAAACATGCGACTTTAACCGATGGCGACGGCGATACTATTCAGGCATCGGGACAAATTGGATCCGCGGTAAGTTTTAGCGGAGACGGCGACTTAATTACTACCGGCATCAATAACGCGCTAACCGATTTTACAGTTTGCGTTTGGCAATACGACCCATCGGTCTCTTTAATTTATGAGCGTATTATAGATAAGAATTATGGCGGAGGTATGTGGATAGGTCGTGATGGCAATTATCCGGGTCTATGGGGAGGCGGCGTTTTGGAGGGCGGAGCGCCTTACGGCCGGTTTGTAAACATATCGGATGCTACGTGGAAATATATTTGTTCCAGGCGCGGCGGTACCACACATACCATTTTAGGCAATGGCGGAACTTATTCGCAGGTCGGCACCGTGAGTTCGTCGGCAACAGATACAACCAATGTTAGGCTCGGAGCCAATTCCGGCGCCGGCGACGCGTCCAATGCCACTATTGACGAGGTAAGGGTTTCCACAGTTGCGCGCGGGAATGATTGGATAATGACAGAATACAATAGTATGTCTAACCCATCGGGCTTTTACGCCTACGGCGCCACGCAAACTTCCGTCAAATCCGGCGCGGGCGGCACAGGCACCGCTCCGGCCGTAAAAGTCAGGGGACAGGTAAAGTTTAGATAAAATAAGTCCGTCCTATAAGTCCAATAAGTCTTATAAGACATATACGACTTATAAGTCCAATAAGTCCTAAACTCTCTCTAACCATTAAACCAATACCTATGAAAAAACATCTCCCATACTTTTTAGCAGTTTTAATTTTAGCCGCCGCCGGCTTTTTTGCGTATAGGTCCTATAAGTCTTCTTCGACAAGCTCAGGGCCTTCGGCAAATAATCAGCAAACTTCAAAAGAAACCAAGCAAGCCCTCTCTGATGCTCAAAACCAAATGGCAAAAGCCGAAGAGCAAAACGTTTACACCCACCCCGACCCGTATTTTAGTTTTAACTACCCCAAGACTATGAATGCCTCAAGCTTTGAAGAAGCCGAAGGCGAGACTGTTCTGTTGCAGTCATCTCCTCCTGGCACAGGAGGAGTACCCGCCGCAGGTGGGGGAGGTGGTACTCTAGGAATGCAAATTTTCATATCACCTTTTGAAGAAGACATTACCTTAACCGCGGAGCGGATAAAAAAAGACATTCCCGGCATAAAAATGTCCGGCGAAAAACCCGTGAGCGTGGGCAATATTACCGCCGCGTCGTTTATTGGGCAAGATGAATCTTTGGGCCAAACTTACGAAGTCTGGCTGGTTTACAATAAAAATTTGTATCAAATTTTGTCTTACGCCGGGCAAAAAGATTTGGTAAATAAAATTTTAGAAACGTGGTCTTGGCAATAAAAATTTCTAATACCGAATAACTAATTCCTAATCAATTCTAAAATGACAAATGCAAAGTTAGAGTAGATACATAAAACTAGTAATTTCGTAATTGATTTCCTGCCCGCCACTTATATTGCTTCTGCTAAATTTGATGATGATTAAACGATATCGATTTTTGCCAAATAAGAATAAGCGGCAGGCGGGGACATTCGACATTCGTAATTCGGCATTTATATTTTCAATGCGTAAACTTCTAACAACAATCTTAACCCTTTCCATCATCGCCACTTTTTTCCACGCGCCCACCACTGTCCGTGCCGCCACCCTTTCCCGCCCGCCCAACAACCTGGGCCTTGTAGGCTACTGGGGCTTTGATGAAGGCAAAGGCACAAAGGCGGGCGACAGAAGCGGGAAAGGCCATACGGCGGGTATAAATGGCTCAACCTGGGCTGACGGTAAATTTGGAAAGGGGTTAAGTTTTAACGGCAGCAGCAATTATGCGGCCGCCTCCACAACTCCTTCCTTGGATATGATTAGCACAGACATTACAGCATCCGCTTGGATTTATATTGCAGGCGGCGCGGGTACATACCGTATTATAGTCAGCAAAAATGACGGTCTCAATACTCCAACTTACGAATTTGGATTAAGCAACGGAAATAAACTTATATGGTACCAAGAGTATGGCGGCTCGGCTTATAAGGAAAGCAATACAACCCCGAGTTTGAACGAATGGCATCATGTTGCTTTTGTATTTAATAATTCCGCCAAAACCGGGACTTTTTATTTAGATGGCGTTGCCGACGGCAATGTAACAGGATTATTGAACACGCAAACAACCACCGCGCCTCTATATATAGGGGTTGATGGTCCGACAGGTGGTGGCGAAACATCTTTTTTTAATGGAAAAATTGATGATTTACGTTTGTATTCCCGCGCCCTTGGCGCAAGCGAAATTGCCTCGTTATATCGCGCAGGGGGAATAGTGGGCAAGCAAAGTTCCAAGCAGGGGCTCGTGGGCTATTGGCCCCTAAACGAAGGCCGCGGCTCCAAAGCCGGGGATTTTAGCGGGAATGGATCCAACTGCACTTTTTATGGTTCTCCTTCCTGGACTTCGGGGCCAAGAGGTTCGGCTATTAATTTTCCCGCGTCAACCGATTATATGCTTTGCGGCAACAACTCGGTTTTAAATACGGGAAGTTCAAATTTTACTTTGAGCGCGTGGGTTAGCAGGGCTTCTTCAACTTCAACATCAATCATAATGGGGAAACGGGTTTATCCGCCGGGGTACCTTCTTTATTTTGCCGGAACATCATTGGGTGTGCAGGTAAATGATGCAAGTCCTATTGGTTACACATTGGGATCATTCGCGGAAATAAACACTTGGCGCTTAATTACCGTTGTGGTTCAAAGGACTACAAACCAGGTATTTTATTATTTAGACGGAGCATTGCAAAGCACTACAGCCCTGTCTGCCGCGACCGGCAGTACAGACAATGCCGGCAATTTTGGAATAAGCGCGGACGGCGCCGATACGGTAAATCCTTTGCGGGGAAAAATAGACGACGTGCGCATTTACAACCGCGCGCTCTCGGCCGCGGAGGTGAGAGCGCTTTACGGCGAGGGTGAGACGCAAATCAATTCTGCGCAAAATAATTTTTTAACCACCGGCCTCGTGGGGCTATGGAGTTTTAATGGCAAAGACCTGGACGCAATTTACGCTTACGACCGGAGTGGGAATTCGCGCAACGCCACGCTTACCGGCAGTCCCAAGCCCGGTATTGGCAAGGTTAGTCAGGCAATGGTTTTTTCCGGCTCTGGCCAATACGCCCGCGGTAGCGGATTTAGTGAGTCCGGCACTGCCAACCAGCCTTACACTTTTGCCGCGTGGATAAAGCCTGCCGCGGGAGAAGCGGACGGCAACATAATTCATATGTCTTCCCTGGATACCGGCGTTGGCTGGTGTCTGCCGCCCGTGGCAATTGTTTCCGGTAAGGCCAGAGGTTATAGCTGGAACGGGGGCGGAGTTTCTGTGACGGGCACAACAACTATAAGCCCCAATAAATGGTATTTTGTGTCAAACACTTGGGACGCAAGTGGAGGATTAAAAATTTATGTAAACGGTGTTTTGGAAAATACTACAAGCCAGGCAGTATACAGCGCGAGTGGAGCCAGTAATTATCTTTGGCTGGCGCATACACCCGGAGGCTGCGCCGGTGATGCGGGGGATTTTGACGGCAGCTTGGACGAAGTCCGCGTCTATAATAGGGCGTTAAGCTCAAGCGAAGTTTTACAATTGTATAATATGGGAAAGTAATTTAAAATCTGCGTCTATTCACCCCGTTAGAAGTTCGACTTCTAACGGGGCAAGCCGCGCGCTTTCCGCCGACGAAATAAAACAGCTTTATAATTTAGGCCGTTAGAGACAAGTATGTATTATATTTATGTATTGAGGAGTTTAATAGATAAGCGACTATATACAGGGTATGCGGATAATTTACGAAATCGTTTTAATCTGCATAATACTGGTCGCGTAGCGTCGACGGTACATCGTAAACCTTTTGAATTAATATATTATGAGGCATGTTTAAATCAACAAGACGCAACAGCCCGCGAAAAGTTTTTAAAAACCGGCATGGGTAAAAGGTATTTAAAAAATAGATTAAAACGATTTCTGTCTCTAACGGCCTGAAGGGAAATAAGACCAATATGTCCAATAAGTCCTATAAGACCTATATGCCTGCCCCGTACCGGAGCCGACGAACGTCGGAGCGACTGGTGCTGGGGACCTATATTGCGCTGATTATTATCATCGTCACTTTTTTCCACGCACCCACCCCC
>CAZPRQ010000063.1:0-5112 GCA_964589415.1 uncultured Candidatus Saccharibacteria bacterium | reverse complement strand
TTTAGTCGCTATTTTGGTACCTATAACGCAAGGGATGCCAAGTTCACGGGAGACTATGGCCGCGTGGGAGGTTATGCCGCCTTCGTCGGTTATTATTGCCGCGGCCTGCTTCATTATATAAATATATTCCGGCCTGGTCATTCCGGTAACCAATATGCTGCCAGGCTTAAATTTTTTACCGTCGGTAAACAGGCTTTTTACCACACTGACAACGCCTTTTGCCTTGCCGGGATTTGCCATTTGTCCTTGAATAATTTTGTTCCCCCGGTCCTTGTGGTTTGCGATCATGTTTTGTTCAAGCAATTTTAAGTTTTGCTTGTGGTAATTATTCTGGATAACTAATGCGCCTGAATCCTTGACTAATATGCTAACGCCTTTAATTCTTTTGCGAAGTACGGGAAAAATTTTACCGACGTATTTTGGGCCTTTCAGTAATTCCGGCAAAGTGCAAAAATAAATTAGCCGAAATGGAACATTTGCCTGTTTAAAGTATTTGGAGCCTATTTTATATACAATGGCGCATGTTTTTGCAATATCATCTTTTCTGCGGTCCCGTAACTGTATGGCGGCAATTAGAAAATTTACAATTTGTTTTTCCTGTTTTGAAAATTTTGTTATGGCTTTTTTTAATCTGTAGTTATTGTTTTTTTGTAATCTTTGTTGTTGGAGCAAATACGTATTGGCTTTTTTGGGCGTGAGTATTTCCGCGTAATCGTTTTTTAAACGTCCTAACGCGGTATTTTTGTTGCAGTATGTATTATAATTTGTATAGTAGTAGCTTAAGGGTTCGGCTAAATTTTCTGCCGAGAGGCCTTCTTTAATATATTCGGCAAAATTTATTTTTCGTCTGGTTTCAAAAGAATTTCCTCCGTACCGCATAACCGTTTGCCATAGCGCCTTTAGCCTGTTTAAGGGGATGTCAATTTTATTTACGCTGATGATTTTTGCCAAGAGTTCTTCTTCGATTGGAATGGTAAAAAATAAGCGGGCATTGAGCTTCCACATTTGGTTTATTGCATTTTTTATTCTTTTGGCGAGAGTTTTCTCAGAAGAAGCAAGAATATTTTTTTCCGTTGTTTGAGTGTAAAGCTGGTGTATTTTTTTACTGAAAGTTTCATAGTCTGACGATATATTACCAAGTACGGCGGGATTTTTTATAAAATTGTTAAAAATCTCCTCTCCCAGTATACGCGTTTTATCTATGCAATAAAATAAAGCCCCCTCCTTACCTTTCATGCTTAAAAAGGTCGGGTAGGGTAGGCGGGTTTTGTAATATGGGTTAAAATATACATCGCGGTTCCAGCCGGAAGTTTGTATGGGTACCGCGGAGTTAAAGAGCGCGGGAGAGATTTCCTGATTTTTTGACTCTTTTATAAATTGTTTGGCTAATAGTGCTTGCCGCATACAAACTATATTTTTCTTACCATACCGTTATTTGCATCTACCTCCACCAAATTACCATCTTTAAAGACTTTGCTCGCGTGGTGGGTGCGGACCACGCATGGAATGCCTAGTTCCCGGGAGACAATGGCCGCGTGCGAGGTTATACCGCCTTCGTCCGTAACTATCGCGGACGCTTTTTGCATGACTGGGACAAATTCCGGATGCGTGGTAACGGCAATTAGAATATTTCCTGTTCGCATTTTGGCAAAATCTTTTGAGTTTTTAACTATTACCGCTTTGCCCGTTGCTTTGCCAGGGTTGGCTACCATGCCTTTTAGGACCGAATTTTTTGGCCCGGAAATTTTATTTGTATAGGTTTTTATGTCCTTTGATTTGACCGAAAAATGCATATTTTTTTCTTTTATGTACATAACATAGCCTTGTATGCGCAAGTTAGCCAATTTAAGCGGAAGTTTAGCGTGCTGGATTAAAGCCTTCTCTATTTCGCCGTAGGTGCAATAGGCAATCTGGTGCCGCGTAGAGCCTGTGTGTTTTGCAATTTCATTAAACAGCGGTATTATGTTGCACGCGCTCTTCCGTCTGTACACATCCCTCATGTCTTTAATGTAGGCAACGGTTCTTAATTGGTTAAAAAAGCCAATTTCCTGGGAACTCAAATTGGCCAGGGCCGCGGCTTTGGCAAAAGAAAGTTGCGTTTTTAAATCTTCAAGTTTAAGGTAAAATTCTTGAATATTTTTTTTCGTCCAGGGGTTATTATGAAAATCCATGCACGGCAGCCAAGCGTATTTTTTGGTCAATTTAACAAGCGCTTGCTTAGGCAAGCTTTTTAGTTTCCGGCTTTTGTATTTAGACAGTTCGTTTTGCAGTGCCAAAACCCCCACACGTTTAATGGGGGAGCATAAGCCGTTTACAATGTGGTTATATGAAGGGAGTAATAATCCTTTCTTTTTCAAAATAGTTTGAGCTTTGTCCGCTATAATGTCGTTTAGTATCCAGCCTATCCACAAATAACACATATATACTGTCCAGGCATTTCTGAATTTTTTGTAGGCTTCGCATAATTGACGGTTGGAAAAAGCAGAAAAGTCTTGTTTACCCAAGGCTTCTGTTATGGCAAACACGTTGTTACCGTATTTGTGGAAATTGCGGTAAAAATTTTTAAAGCCTTTTTTATTTCCAAACCTTTTTATTATAATTTTGACGTAGTTTTTCCAAGCCTTCCGGTCCATGCAGGTGGTAACTTTGCCATTTTCGGGCACAATAAAAAGTTCTCCTTTCCAGGCAGGTATGTGTTGTATGTATTTTGGGAATACGCATTCAATATTCATTTCGCTGTATTGAACCGAAAATTCCCGGGAAAAAAGTTTTAGGTAGCGTCTTTTCAAGCTGATTGTTAACATTTTGCTTAGTTATTCTAATTTTAGCAGAAAAAGCAAAGTTTTTAATGTTGACAAACCACTATAAATCTGTTTAAATAAACGGTCATGTTTATTTGATCTTTATATTAAGCATGCACAGGTTCGCACGTTGTTGCGGCCTTAAATTCAGCCACTTGGCTGAAAATTTACAACTTGAAGGAAGAAAATAAAATGTTAGTGTTTTTTTTGTTGGCATTATCTACAGCTGTATTTGGAATGCCCGAAGGGGGAATGTTGGTTCCTGGTAGGACCGGCAGTACTTTGCTCCCAATGGGGGCGGCATATTTAAGAGTTGATCGCCAACTTTCCGACTCGGGTTGGAAGCGTGAATTTGAGAAACTTAGGGTTCTCGGGGTAACTAAAGTTATACTGGGTTCGGTAGGAAAATTGTCTGAGTCCGGAACCCAAATTGAGAACCCGGCCTACCCTTCTGTTTATTCTGCTTCGGGCGGAAACCGGGACTTGCTGGGATGGCTTTTGCAGTTAGCCAGCGAGCGAGACATGCATGTCCACATAGATTCTTTGGAATCGCGTGGAAATTGGACAAGTATGCCGGAATCCGGCGATTTGAGGGAGATGAACAGGAAAATGTACCGTGAAATTATTTCAAGGTACAAATTCCAAAAGTCTCTGGTTGGCGCCAACTTTTCCATTCCGCTATGGCTTAACCGGATTTGGGATTACAAAAAAAACGGTAAAACATATCCCGGTAATATTGTAGCTTCCGAGTTCGTCATAGACATTCGACAGCTGGGCAGAGAAACCGGTAAGCAACTGGTGTCGTCCGTTTCGACGGCCTTTAACAAGTATGCCAACGCGGAAGAGGGTATGGAAGGATTAACTCCGCTTGAAACCGGCAGCGCTATGAATGCGCTTGTGGAATTGGCTCCGTTCGATTTAGTTTTGCTGCAAGACGGCATTGGCACAGGGACTGTCCCACTAAGCGAACTTTCGCAGTATATGGAACAGGCCGGTTCCGGAGCGCGCATGAGAGGATCGGAATTTTGGGGCATGGTTCAGCTCTACTATAACGACCTGAACGTAAACCCCGGTTCTATAATTCGTCCTCCGCACGCGTTTCGCCCGGCTGAAATTGGCAGGATTGCCGAGCAGATTTTGGCAATCAAACCTCACGCGCAAGGAATATGCATGTCGGATTTTGGTTACATGAGCGACGTAGCCACGTATGAGCCTGTTGCGGCCTCGCGCCTCGCGGCCCAGTATTTGGCTAAATACGATTCCCGCGTGCCGCTTCTAAACCTGCTCCAGGTTTCCAACTACCAGTATGTCGGTGCCGAGCCGTTTCCAACTTTTGCCGATCCCTATGGTCGTAAACTGATTAACGGAAGGGGTGTTGGGGCAAAGACCGGCGACTTGTCATGGGACAATGAATTTGGCCCCGAGGCTGTCGCTGGGTTTTACACAAGCACCGCCAACCCAGAGTTTTCTGTAGTTTTTGATCTTGGCTCCACGCAAACCGTGGGGCAGATTCGTGTAATGCACCGGGTAGGCGGAAGTCCCAGCGGTAAGGTGTCCAGTAAGGCTGCTGTTTATGCTTCGCACGACAAAATAACCTGGGTTGAAGTGCGCCAGGATTCCAGAGAGTTCGCCAGGGAAGATGACAGTTTTACCGCCGCGTGGGATGTGTTTAACATTCACGCGCGAGCTAGGTATTTCAAACTAAGCCTTCCCATGCAGTCTGCCGGCTGGTATTTGTTGGGAGAAGTGGAATTTTACTCCCAGCGCAACCCTGTTTATTCCAAGCCCGAAATAAAGCTCCCCGAGTTAGGGAAGCAGAATTGGACAATCGGGCAAACTGTGGAAGTAACGTGGAATTATGATGGGCCGTTAACGCAAGCAAATACCTGGATCGTTCTAATGAGCGTACAGTGGGGAGGCATTTACAGGCTTCCGCTGTCAGCAGGTTTTTGTGGGCAGATTTGCGGTCAGCACATAATTACTAAAGGCGCTGTAACTGCTAACGGCAACAATTCCTACAGGTTTAAAATGCCCGAACTTCCGGGGGCGTATTGGGTGGTACTCCTCACTGAAGGGCCGGGAAACATTATTTTAAGGGGGGAGAGTGAGTACGTGGTAGACGTAGACTACCTGCCAAGAAATTGGTAAGGTAACTCAAAAGCGCTGCTGTGCGCAAACTAGCTAGACTGTCATGTCTGGCTTTTTATTTTGTCAAAATTGTATTTATAACTTCTTCACAATTCCCGTATTCGCGTCCACTTCCACCAGGTCGCCGTCTTTTAGCATTTGGGTCGCTGTTTTGACCCCCACA
>CAZPRQ010000062.1:1190-5151 GCA_964589415.1 uncultured Candidatus Saccharibacteria bacterium | reverse complement strand
GTTAACAATTTTATCCACCTCTGCAGCTATTGCTGTTTTAAATTTATCCTCGCTGAATTGTTCGGCATGCTGACGCAAATTATCCGCACCATAACGAGAAGCATTCCAATTTTCAATCTTATCGGAAACTATTTCCCTACTGTACTCATAAAATAGTTCGCCCGTTACTCCAGGAATAACCGTTTCCAGACTGCCTCCCCTGCCAAATGCCAAGGTTGCCGTACCGCATGCCGCGGCCTCTAGAGGCATAAGCCCAAAGTCCTCGAGCTGCGGGTAAATAAACCCCACTGCCCCTGAGTACTCCTTGCGTAATTCCACATCCGATATTCTTCCTAAAAAAGTAATATTTGATTTAGCCAGTGCCTTTAAATAATTCTCTTGTCGTCCAGTGCCGGCAACATGCAGGGGTAGCCCTAAGCTGTTAAAGATTTCAATTATAAACTCATTGCGCTTGTGAGGCTGAAGTCGTCCGGCCAGTAAAAAGTAATTGCTTTTTTCACCCACTGGATGCCAAAAATTTGTGTCAACGAAAGGATATATAACCACAGATGTCCTGTTGTAATATGCTAAAATCCTCTTTTGTACTTCCTTGGAATTGGCAATAAAATGAGTTACCGCCTGCGCGCGTTTATAGTCCCAACCCTTCATCCACTTCAGTATTACACGTGCCAGAGGCCTAAAAAGTTTTAAAAATCCCGTCAATTCCTGCTCTAGGTAATTTTGGTCCGTCCATAAAAATCTTGTCGGCGTATGGCAATAATTAATATGAGGTGTCCCTTTAGGAACATGTACGTTTTTTGCAAAACTTGAGCTCGAAGAAATTACTAAGTCGTAACCGGAAAAATTAAACGAATATAATGCCAAAGGAATAAGGGGAAATAACCATTGAAATTTAGGAATAATGTTATACACAACCTGTAACCAACTGGTTCGAATATCCCAGCCAAAAAACTTTTCCTCAAGTTTTTTATCCATTACCAACACAAACACGGGCGCCTGAGGAAACATTTCATGCAAAGCCTCCACCACGCGCTCCGCCCCACCTAACTGCGTCAAACTGTCGTGAACTATAGCAACTTTTAAATTAAATGCCATAATGGATGCTATAATCTTTAGGAAATGAAGTACCGGGATAGGGATCATTAGGAGTATCACCATATCCTAATTTAAATAATGGTCCAAAATTTTTAAACTCACTCCCAATCTCATATACGTAAGGCAACGGCTTATCCCTGTGCTCTTGATACTGGGTAATAGTCCAATCTAAAACAATTTTTCCAAATATTACGTTTACTTCATGATAAAAAGTATAAGGGGAAAATCCACCTTCACCTCCCCATTCCGGATGAAATTCACCATACCTCGCCAAATCAACTGGCAACTTAAATTTTAAATTACAAAAATTTTTAAAGTCTTGTGGAATTAACAAACAATCCCCGATCTTACTTTCATTAACACTATAAGTATATCGAATAAACTCTTCAATAGCTAAGTGTAAATCTTGCAATTCTCGCTCACTTACACCCAAATCTGTTGCCAACCTATCTAGCTCGCCTAGTTTTTCAGAAAAATCTTTTCCCTTTCTTGAAATAATTTCTGCTAGCTGGTAAAGGCCTTTAGAATCAACGCTTTCCGAAACCTCACCTTTGACACTCGTATCACTTATGTCATATTCAAATACGGGACTGTCGATTGAATTTTTTTTATTTTTTTGTCTTTGCTTATTTGTTAACAAAATCCTTTCTAGCAAAATATTATTTGTTCCCAAATAAAAACGGTACCCATAATTTTTAATATCTTTAGTATGAACCATTTTTTTCTGGCTGAAATAAAACTCTAGTCGTGTTTCGTCTAATCCTGAATTTATATCCCCTAAATAATATTGCAATACAGCCCGGTATGAAGGATCATTATCGGTTGTATAAATCGAATCCAATCTAAAACGTGAAAAAGGTTCTTGAGATACTCGTGAAAAAACGGATTGACGAGGAACAGCGCCGCTTAAAATAGCGTCCAACTCAAAGTAAACCTCGGGAACTTTTGCTAGTACGTCAGCTAATTTTTTTTCTTTTCCATGCAACCTTTCTAAAATCTCATTTAAGCTAATTGTTTTTAATGATTCTAGCTCAGCCGTAGTAAAACCTAAAATTTCTGGTAAATTTGAGCTATTATCTTTGTCCAAATCACCATAAAAACGCTCTTTATGAATTGTCTGTAGAGTGGAATCCTCCACAAATGGGAAATATTTTATTATTTGCGTTGCTTTGTACCATTGCGCGTTCAAAACTAATTCTTTTAACATAGCGATCACAACCGGATGCCATACTTCATTTGGAATTGAAAATTTTTGAGCAAATTCCTCTACTCGGGATAAGTAATTAAGCGACTCATCATATTCGATCTTATCAGGTACAGACTGTATAAATTCAATTAATATAGCTTGAGCTTTTTCTCTGACTTCATTTAACTGTAATATACGTTTGGGTATTTCAACTCCCAAATCTAGAATTTCTATTATATTGGAATAAAAATTAAATTGATTCATTACATCCATAAGCCGCGCATTTGCCGCCAATTCGGAAGGGGTAAGCTTTGCGACTCCATGCACCAATTCTCCACTTTCATTTTGTTCAGTCACACCTATTTTTGCCAGTCGAGCCTCCCAATATTGTGGATTCCATTTTGCAACTTTTAAATTGTATTGGATCGCATTTTTCTTTTCCCTATTCAGCCTATTTACTTCAACCGCGTTATTATCCCTTTCAGCAGCACGTAAACGTTCATTAAAAAACTCATCGCTCTTATGAGCGGACGAAACAAGCTCTTTCCTATATTCAAATGCTTCCAATTCATTCATAGAACATTTCTGACATAATATAAAAATTTATGTTCAATTTTATTTAATTATATTTATTTTTACTAAATTCCTAATAGTCTTCTTTCGTCTTAGCGCCAAAAAGCAACAACCACAAAGATTTGGCCAAAATTTTAACATCCAGCCACAGCGACCAGTTCTCTATGTAAAATGTATTTAACTTAATTTCCTCTTCAAACGGCAGGTCTGGCCAGGAAGACTGCGATATTTGCGAAAGGCCGAATATGCCAGGCTTAATGCTAAACATACGACGGTAACGGCTTCTGTATCTTTCCACCTCATCTAACACATGAGCACGGGGGCCAACCATGCTCATATCTCCTTTGAGCACATTCCAAAATTGCGGTATTTCATCCAGCTTGGTTCGTCTTAAAAACCTACCTACTCTGGTAACCCGGGGGTCGTGCCGAATTTTTAAGAAAGGACCTGTTTCTCCTCCCCTGTCATTTTTTTTCCATAATTCCTGCCTTACTTTTTCCGCCTGGCTCCCGCCATAGTCTTCACCAACGGACAAATGACTGTACATGGTGCGAAATTTAAAAAATGTAAAATCTTTTCCGCGTCCTCCGCGAAGCGCGGAATATATCACCCTTCCTCGACTGTCAATTTTTATGGCCAGACTAATAATAATAAACGCCGGCAAGGTGAGTACTAAGCATATAAAGCTCGCAACAATGTCCAATATTCTTTTCGAAACTTTACCCCAGCCGTCCAGTGGCGTATTTTTTAAACTAATTACCGGCAAACCGTTTAAAGTTAACGTCTCAACGGAATTGCGCTGGACTTCAAACAAGTTAGGCACAAAGCTGAAAGCCAAGCCTCTGTTGCGGGCGAATTCAACCAGTTTTAAATTGACTTCGTCACCAAGGGTTGGGTTTGCCTGCAAAATTTCGTCTATGCGCTTGTGGGAAAATAATTCTTCAAGCTGATTAAATATGCCTTCGCTGTACTCCAATTCAGCGCTTATTTCATAACCATAGCTTTTATTACGGTAAACCTCTTCTATAATTGCGGCATTGCCATGTTCTCCGTTTATAAGAACCAGCTTATGCAGGCCAATATTTTTAGCAAACAAAAATTCCTGAA
>CAZPRQ010000062.1:0-1090 GCA_964589415.1 uncultured Candidatus Saccharibacteria bacterium | reverse complement strand
TGCTGACGCACATAAAAAGAGACTATGCCGGCTGTTAGAAGCATAAGAGCGTCTGTAGGTATAGAAATAAGATTAAATACTAATTCAGCCTTTTTCATGAAAATTGCTCAAGATTTAGGGGTAATTGTTGTTAATTATACCATTTTTAAGCCCATATGAAAACTTGACTAAAGAGGTAAAATTTGCTATAATTTGCTTGCCTTAAGCAAATCGAGCAATCACTCCGCTCTTTGGATTGTATATGCATTATGTTTATGTCATTAAGAGTATAAGCTGTGATTTTACTTATATCGGCCAGACCGAGGATTTAAAGTCAAGATTTTCTCAACATAATGCTGGTAAAGAAATTTCTACAAAAGCATATGTGCCATTTAAGTTAGTTTATTACGAGGCTTATGCTAATAAGAAAGATGCGCTGATTAGGGAAAGGAAGTTAAAGCAATTTGGTAGTTCGTATGGGCATTTACGCAAACGCATCAAAAATAGTCTTTAATGCAATCCAAAGGGCGGAGAGGAAAGTCCGAACACTTAGTTGATGAACCTCTTAAGAGTCCATCAAAACTGGTAGTGGGTAACACCCATCTGGAGCAATCCAACTCTTTGTTACAAAGGGCTGGACCAAGCCACGAGATGCGAACAGTGACGCTTTGAGGCGAAAGCCGAGAAGCGCCCTCCGAAGCTTTATGCGTAGGAGGGCGAATCGGGTAATAAGCAGGAGCCCTACTACGCCAAAGCTTCGTAGGGCACTCTCGCTAACGCTCGAGTGAAACGGCTAAATTCTTACCTGAGTGCAAGGCCAAATTTGGTAGGCTGCTTGACCCTAATAGTAATATTATGGGCAGATAGATGATTGTTCCGCCTTTATATTTATTTATAAAAGCGGTCCGCTTCGGCGGAAGAAACAGAATTCGGCTTACGAGTTTGCTTAAGGCATTAAAAAATCTCGACTATTATGTCGGGATTTTTTTGTTTCCTAGAAGCTATTTAAAAAATAATTTGTAGACGAAATTGTTAGGATTTCGGGCGGATTGGCGCAAATAAATTTTGATGTTTAACCAGAGTTAAGCGCCTGCCTGCCGGTAGGCAGGGA
>CAZPRQ010000061.1:1578-5174 GCA_964589415.1 uncultured Candidatus Saccharibacteria bacterium | reverse complement strand
TTTGCCGGCTCATATTTTAAATTTCTGATTTAAACTCAAAATCCAGAGACTTGGGTCAAAAGTTTAGCTCGGAATGAACCTCAAATACCGCGTATTTAAAAGCTATTTTTGGCAATTGGCCAAATATGCTCATTTTTCCTCTTTTTCTCCACATGTTTTATCCACTTTTGGGGGATAACTAGCCCTTTTTTAGGGCTTTGACCCTCAAAACTATCTTTGCTAGTCTGGAAGTACTTATACGGAACTATTGAGAAATAAACACCAAAGTACTTTCAAAATACAACGGAATATTTGTTTGCAAATGGCCCCGGCCTATGATTGAACTTAAACATAAAATTGAACAGGAGCTTAAAAAGCCCGCGGGCATTTCCATAATTTCCTTGGTGCAGGATTTGGTTGCCTACGCTTATGGAATTCACGCCTCGGACATTCATATAGACCCTACCGAGAAAAATGTCCGCATTCGTCTAAGGGTGGACGGCGTGCTTATGGATCTCTTCCATTTTCCAAAGAACATCCACTCCGAAATAATTAGCCGCATAAAAATTCTTTCCGGCCTAAGGACGGACGAGCACCAGTCGGCTCAGGACGGGCGCTTTAGGTGCATTATTGGCACGGACAGTTTTGTGGATATTCGTGTGTCGGTTGTACCTACATATTTTGGGGAAAATACCGTCCTCCGCTTGCTTACGGACAAAGCTTCCGCTTATACGCTGGACCTGCTTGGTTTTTCTTCGGAAAACCAGAAAAAGATTTTGCATGCCATAAAAAAACCTTACGGCATGGTACTGGCCACCGGCCCCACGGGTAGCGGCAAAACTACCACTTTGTACACGCTGGTAAAAATGCTTAACAAGCCGGATGTCTCCATTGTAACCATAGAAGACCCTGTAGAGTACGCCATAGAAGGCATAGAACAAATTCAGGTAAACTCGCGCACCAACTTAACTTTTGCCCAGGGACTTCGGGCCATACTCCGGCAAGACCCAAATATAATTATGGTTGGCGAAATTCGCGACTCAGAAACTGCGGGTATTGCCATAAACGTAGCGCTCACAGGCCATTTGCTGTTTTCCACCTTACATACAAATGATCCCGCCACAACTTTGCCCCGCTTGCTCGATATGGGCATAGAACCCTATCTGGTGGCGTCTACCGTAAACGTGGCTGTGGGCCAGCGGCTGGTGAGGAGGATTTGCGAGAAATGCAAAGTGGCCAAGAAATTTACGCCCGCGGAATTAAAGTCCCTAACCGAAACCATTCCCCCGGAACTGTTTAAAGTTTATAAAAGTTTTTATTTCGGCAAAGGTTGCGAAGCCTGCAACCATACAGGCTACTCTGGACGCATAGCCATTCACGAAGTTTTGGAAGTGGACGATGCCGTGCGCGAGGCTATTTTAAAAAAAGCGTCAGCTACGGATATTCGTAACATTGCCATAAAAAACGGAATGATAGCCATGGGCGAGGACGCTTTAAAAAAAGCCGTGGCCGGACAGACTACGCTGGAAGAGGTTTTAAGAATTAGCCACGAATAATATTCTATTAGTAGAGGTTTGGAATTTAATTTTTTTTAATTTTATTTAATCTAAAAATTTTATTTAATGTTTCCATGGAAATTGAAGTCGTAAAAAAATCTCGGTTTACTTTTGGCAGTCAGCTTTCCCGGCAGGAGCAGGTTTTGTTTGCCAAGCGCATGTCTTTCCTTATGCACGCCGGCGTGCCCATTTTGGATAGTTTGCAGCTGCTAAAAAAACAAATGCGCACCAAAGCCGCTCGTGCAATTTTTGAGCGCGTAATAGCGGACGTGGCTAACGGGCATTTCTTGTCCACCGCGCTTGGGAATTTTAGAGAAACTTTCGGCGACTTTGCGGTAAACATTATTAAGGTGGGGGAGCAGGGTGGTGTGCTTTCGGAAAATTTACAATATTTGGCAGAAGAGCTTAAAAAGAAACAGGCTCTAAGGAAAAAAGTAATGGGAGCGCTGTTTTACCCGGTGTTCATAGTCTTAGCCACTTTAATTATGGTGGGCGTGCTTACAGTAGTGGTGTTTCCAAAAGTCATGCCGGTGTTTGCCAGCATAAACGTACCACTGCCGCTTACAACCAAAATGCTATTAGTAGTTAGCCGCTTCCTTATACATTATGGTTTGTTTTTATTGCTTGGGCTTATTGCCTTGTCGTTTGCTTTTACTTTGTTAATGCAAAACGCGCGTTTTAAAAAGCCGGTTCAGCGAATGTTGCTGCGTATTCCCATTGCCGGGGCTATTTCTAAAAATTATTATTTAGCCAATTTTTGCCGTACTATGGGCTTGCTCCTTAAGGGCGAAACGCGGGTAGATGAAGCTTTGTTAACCACGGCCACCACCACGGAAAATTTAATCTACCGTGAGCAGTTCGGGGAAATTGCTAAAGCCGTGGTAAAAGGTGAGCGCATTTCCGCCTATTTGGCCGCGCATCCTGCTTACTTTCCGGAAATGCTTGGCAATATGGTTGCTATTGGCGAGACCGCCGGAAACTTGAGCGAAACTTTTTTATATTTGGCGGAAATGTATGAGCAGGAAGTAGACGACTTAACCAAAAATCTTTCCAGCCTTATTGAACCCGTGCTCATGGTGTTTATGGGTTTGCTCGTCGGGTTTGTGGCCGTGTCCATGATTACTCCCATTTATTCCGTTACCCAAAAATTAACCCGCTAACATTTATTTTCTTTGTCAAAAATCCATACAACAGAATTTTCCATAACCAGAAAGGCCGGTTTTACGCTAATTGAGTTGTTAATGGTTATGGGCATACTTTCGGTCTTGGCAGTACTTGGGGTAATTGTGGGTATGGATTTTTACCGCAGTTATGCCTTTAACTCCGAACGCGACACTGTAATTGCCATGCTCCAAAAAGCCCGCAGCCGTTCGCTTAACAATATGGACGCTGTGGCTCATGGTTTTCGCCGGGAAAGCGACAAGTACATTTTATTCCGCGCCCCGTATAACGCTGCCAGCGCGGACAATGAAATTATTCCGGCTCACCCTGCCATAACCGGCAGCGGTTTGGCCGAGGTGGTATTTACCCAGCTGTCCGGCACCACTTCCAATGTCGGGTTAATGGTAATAACAGACGGTAAGCGGACTGCTACAACTACTATAAATTCCGAAGGTAGGATTGAATGGTAAAAATTAGCATTAATATTTTTTAAGCGAATAAACATATGAAAATTATTACCAACATCTTAAATAAAACGGAGGGCAGGGGACAGTCGGGACATTCCACTTTGGAAATGTTGGTGGCATTTGGCGTTTGCACCCTTTGCCTTACCGGAGTGGCAGCGCTTACTTTTGGCAACCAGTCGGTTTCGGTGGACACGGAAAAAAACGCGAAAGCCATTCAGATCGCAAGGGCCGACATGGAAACCGTAATTGCCGATTCTCGACAGGATTTTCAGAGCGTGATTGGACAGGCCAAACAAGCTTGCGCTGAGGACGCGAGTTTTGACTGCGAGCGGAAAGTTATTACCGGCATAGATGGTAATACAAAAAATATTACCACTTTGGTCTCTTGGGTTTTGGACAACCGCAGCCAGGGGGTCTCCCTTAGCGGCCTGGC
>CAZPRQ010000061.1:0-1478 GCA_964589415.1 uncultured Candidatus Saccharibacteria bacterium | reverse complement strand
AACAATTCCGGACAGGCGTTAAGTATATTTTTCCACGGCAACAAAGTGTATGTGGGAACCGAGAACAATGTCTCCGGCTCCGAATTGTATGTGGTAGACGTAACCAACCCGGCATCTCCGAGTTTGGTAGAAAGTTACGAAGTTGGGGCAAGCATAAACAAGGTGTCCGTAAAAGCGAATTTTGTTTATATGGCTACCGGCAATACCAACAAAGAGCTTGTCGCGCTAAATACCGATTCCGGCAGTCAGTCGTCTTTTGACATTGCTTCCGCTATGGGGGCAAAAAGCTTGTACTATTCCGGCGGTAAAGTTTTCGCGGGGTCCGCGGACAGTGTTTTTTTGACTGACGTTTCCAGCACGCCTTTTAACCAGCTTTCAAACGCTACCCTTGGCGGCAGCTTAAACGATATTGCCGTTCTTGGTACCACTGGCTTTTTGGGCACTGCGGATCCTTTGCGATATTTTCAGTTTTGGGATTTTTCCTCTCCGGACAGTCCGAAATTGTGTGCCTCCACTAGCCAAGTTTACAGTCTTACCGCTCCGGTTACCGGCGTAGTGGTCCAGGAAAACTACGTTTATCTTTCGCTTAAAGACGAATTTGGACCTTTGCGGATTATTAAAATTAAATAATGCGGCCAACGCGCGAACTTAAAAATTCAACCGCCGGGTTTACTTTAATAGAGACGCTTATTTACGTGGCATTTTTTACCATGCTTATAGGCACCCTGCTCTCCATAACTTACCAGACTATTGCCAGTACAGACCAGGTAAATAGAAAAATTACCATTCAGCAGGAAGGCAATTTTTTGTTAAAAAAAATTGACTGGGCACTTACGGGTTTGGACTTGGCGGCTAACGGCGGAAATCCCATTGCGCTTCCATCTAGCGGCACGGGCAATATTTTACAAGCGTACAAATACGGCTTTGCTCAAAGCCCAATTAGTTTTTCGCAAAACGGTTCAAGTTTGGAAATGTCCGTGCAAGGGGGCTTGCCGGTAAAACTTAACAGCTCAAACGTTATTGTCAGCAATTTTTTGGTCAACCATTACACCGTTTCCGGCAAAGAGTTTGTGGAAGTGGATTTTATTTTAAACGGCGAACAATTTAAACTTACCAAATATGTCAGAAAATAATTGGACGCGCGAGGGTAGAGAAAAAACACAGCAAGGTTATGTGGCGCTCACCTCGGTAATTTTTATGTCGCTTTTGCTTATTACCATTACGGTCGCGTTGTCTTTGGTAAATTATTATAGCCGTTACAATATTTTGGAAAGCGAATTTAAGGAAAAAAGTGTGGCTCAGGCGGAGAGTTGCGTGGACAAAGCGGTTTACAATGAATTGTCCGAGCTTGGGGTTACTTACCCCAAAACTTATAGCGATTTGGGCTGTACCGTCCAAAGCGCCTCCGTGTCCGGCAGCAATTTTTTAGTTACCGCTACCTCTACTTACCAAAACAGCTATACGAAACTGCGAGCCAG
>CAZPRQ010000060.1:0-5263 GCA_964589415.1 uncultured Candidatus Saccharibacteria bacterium | reverse complement strand
GATCCACCAGATTACTCATAAATAACCCTCCTTCGCAAGGTAACTGCATATAGATAATATTTGGTTTCTAACCTTGCGTCAACTGCACGGGAGAGTCAAAATATACGATTTATATTTACACTTGGTGGGTAATTAATATTCAGAAAGTGGATTAAATAAATTTAGTGTGTCTGACTGCTAAATAAAAAACCCCCAGAACCGAAGTTTGGAGGCGGCTTGAAACAATTTGCGAGGTAAGTTTAGATCCCCAATTTGGATTTTACGTATAACCCCAGTACGGTTATGGAGAAAAATGCAATTAGGGTAATAAGCAAATATGGGTATGTCTGAACGTTTTTCAGAACATAAAAATAAATGCTTACCAAAACCATTGCCGGTATGGTTTTGTCTAAAACTTTCCAGCGGAATTTGTTGTCGAGATTAAAAATGACGAGCGTAATGGCGGACATAAAATAACCTAAGCACAGTGATTCCAGGTAGCTTGTTGGATTGGGCGCGGCGGGGAACCCAATAAAGTACAATACGCCGTACATGGCGGCAAAGCTTCCCAAAGAAAGACCGAGGCCTTTGAACAATTTCGCGTCGTTCACAATATTTTCCTCCGTTTGTCCAAAAATTGTAGTATTGCGGAGACTATTTGTCAATTTCGTGTTTTTTGAATTTATCCGTGTGAGATTGCTTGGTAGGCTTTGTTATATCAAGTGATTGAGTTTTGCGGGCTCAGCAGGTATTCATTGTATATGGTTTAAACGTAAGTCTAAAAACCCTCCCATATGTCATCCCGGGCGAGCCTGCCTCGTCGGCAGACAGGTGCATCCGACTTGTCCGCCGAAGCTTTTGTATATTAAACATAGTTTTGATGAAGCTTGAGGCGAAGGCGGAGACCCCAAGATCCAGCATCTAAGCCAACTTCTGGATCCCGGATATTTTTACAGCCCTAAAAATTCCGGGATGACAGAGGTTTTTGGACTTACGTGTTTAAGTCTTGTTAAATCTTCTTTGTCATAAAAAATAAAACCCCGCGAGTTTGCGGGGGTTAGGCGGCTTTTGAAAGCCGTCTTTTTGCTGCCTTACGCGGCATTCGAAGTACTATACCAGCGGGCACTTCCGGAAAGTCATAAGGCGGTGTGCATTCCGGGTAATGCAGAAATCGTATCTGTATTTTTGGCGGGAGCCAAAATTGCCAGTTGGCAACCTTCCACACTTGCCTTTCACACCAGGACCCTTCAAAGATTATGCCCCATCCATCTTCTTCTTCGGCTAAAAACCTTCTGTTGCATAAATAGCAATCTCTAATTCTTTCTGTCCGCCTAATTTCGGTTTTAAGCATACGGGGTAAGGTGGCTCGGGTAACAGCTCCGGCAAATGCTGTAAAAGGCTCGGGCTCGTAAGAAACGCCCGCATCTTTACAAGCAGGCATTTTATGGCGCGTTCCTAACTTGGAATACGCGTATTCTTGCCCCGGGAATATTTCTCCGCCGCATTGGTAACAGAACCGCATTGGGCCTCCTATTTTTTTGTATACTAGCATTATATTGGAATTGGTACAAAAGCCTACTATTAGGACATTAAGTCTTAACTATATATTTGTCATGCTATACTTAAGTTATATGTGAAGCAAAGTATTTTAAGATTACTTGGGGAGAAAATAGCCGTTTGTTAAATCACAAAAACTCCAGCTAAAAATAGTCTCTATTTGGAGCCAGATAAATTTTTATGCAAATTTTTTTACTCATCTTTTCATTATTTTTCATTATTTTTTGCGGCTGGCTGTTTAGGCGTTTGGGTATAGCAACGGACAGATGGGTACATTATTTAAATTTATATGCATACTACGCGGCTTTGCCGGCCTTGGTTTTTATAAGTTTTTGGGGCATAAACTGGCAGGAGTCGCGCGTTTACAGCTTAGTGGGGTTTAATTTTCTACTGCTCGCCGCGTTTTATGGTTTAGCGTGGCTGTTTTTGGGGATGTTAAAAATTTCCTCTGCCTACAAAGCTTCTATTTTTTTGGTTTTGGCGGTAGGGAATACCATATATTTGGGTTTCCCCATTCTTTCCGCCTTGTTTAGCCAGGTGGAAATTAAATCCGCCGGCATTGCGTTGGCCACTTTGCATTTGGTAATGGGACTGGCTGTGGCAACCGCAGTGGCAAAATTGTCAAACCAAACCGTAGAAAAAAGTTATAAGCCTTTTTGGGATTTGTTAAAAAATCCTTTTGTGCCTGCTATGGTTTTGGGAATGCTTGCGGGATTTTTTAACTGGCAGGGGCATTTGGCTCAAAGCCTGCGGGATCCGCTTTCGAGTTTAGGACAAACTGCTTCGCCGGTCGCTCTGTTTGCGCTGGGCGCGTTTTTACAGGGAAAATTTTTACGCCACCATTTATTGGCCGCTTCCCTGGTTTCTACCATTAAACTAGTGGCATTTCCAGCCGCAGGATTTTTAGTTGTTAAATTTTTCGGTTATAGCAGCACCGAGGCCTCGCTTACGGCTTTAGTTTTTGCCATGCCCGCCGCGGCATCTACCTTTGTAATTGCTGAAAAGTTCAATTTGGACAAGGCCTTTGTAGCCAACACGATTTTAATTACCACGCTGGGGTCGTTTTTTACTTTAATGCTTGCCAGTTTAATTTTTTAGCCTCGGTAACACAAAAAGCCGTCCCGCCAATGGTGGAACGGCTTTAGTAATGTATGTTGGATAATAAATTTAAGTATGATAATAAATTTTTTCATCGGTAACTAATTGGTCTTTTGGAAATTCAAAATTTTTCCACCCGTACTTGTCTGGGTTAAAACCTTCGCCGCAAGTTGTTTCTATGAGCGCGGTGCAAATTTGGTAGGGGTCTAAATTGGCGGCCGGACGGCGGTCTTCCAAATAGCCGCGGCCTTTGTTGGCCGTTTCCATGGGTATGCGAATGCTCGCGCCTCGGTCGGAAACGCCATAGCGGAATTGGGAAATGCTGCAAGTTTCATGCTTGCCGGTAAGGCGCTTGTCGTTGTCAGCGCCGTAAACTTGAATATGTTGTTTATGGAATTGACCAAGTTTTTCGCAAGTTCGTTTTATATACTCCAGCCCTCCTTCTTCGCGCATGTGGCGGGTGGAAAAATTGGTGTGGCCGCCCGCGCCATTCCAATCTCCGGGCATGGGTTTGGGGTCGAGTTTGGCGTATACTTCAAATTCTTCTCCCAGCCGGTAAAGCAGCCAGCGGGCTATCCATAATTGGTCGGAAACTTCCAGCGCGCCCAAAGCCCCAACTTGGAATTCCCACTGGGCAGGCATTACTTCGGCGTTTATGCCGGAAATGGCAATGCCGGCCTCCAGGCAAGCTTTTAAATGCGCTTCCACTAGCGGGCGGCCGTGGACTTCGTCGTGGCCTACGCCGCAATAATACCGCCCTTGAGGGTGGGGGAAGCCGTCTTTTGGCCAGCCGAGTGGCCATTCTTTGCGGTAGAGGGTGTATTCTTGTTCTATGCCAAACCATGGTTCATGATCTTTATATTTTTCGGCAGATTGGGATAAGAAATGGCGGGTGTTGGTGGCATGCGGAGATCCGTTCGGGTTTAACACTTCGCACATAACCAAAATATTATCCCCTTTGTTTATAGGATCGTGCATATAGTAAGCCGGCTTTAGCATGCAGTCGGAAAAATGGCCTTCCGCCTGTTCGGTAGAAGATCCGTCAAAACCCCAAAATGGTATGTCTTCCAATCGCCTGACAGGGCCGTTTAAGATTTTAGTTTTTGACCTAAGTTTTTGGGTCGGCTTTCGGCCGTCCAGCCAAATATACTCGGCAGTTATTTTACCATTGTGCATAGATGCGCTGACTTTCTCCCGCCTACTTAGTAATTCATTGTATAATCCACCATATCAAATTGCTTAAAACAATGCAATTGGGTATAATTTCTTTTATGCAAGAAGAAAAAAACAACTCCAGCGGCATAGGCGCCATAAGTGCGAGCTTGTATGTTAGTTTTCAAGTAATTGCCAATGTGGTTTCCACTAAAATTGCGGTGTTGCCCCTTTTTGGCTGGGCGGTTGACGGCGGTACAATTATTTACCCGCTTACCTTTACTTTGCGCGATTTTGTCCATAAGTCTCTAGGCAAGCGCGTGTCGCGGCAAATTGTGCTTTTAGCAGGCGCGGTAAACGCCCTTATGATGTTTACAATTTGGCTGGTGGGCATGCTGCGGCCGGATCCTTCCTGGCAATTCCAAGCCGCATACGAGCAAGTGCTTATGCCTGTGAGCCGCATAGTTATGGCCAGCATAATTGCCCAGGTGGTTTCCGAATTGCTCGACACCGAGTTGTTTAGTTTTGCCTACAAGCGTTTTTCAGACACTGCCGCTGTGCTTATTTCCAATAGTATTTCTCTGGTTGTGGACAGTGTAGTTTTTATGTTTATTGCATTTTTAGGCGTGGTGCCGCTTTCGGTCGTGCTGCAAATGATAGCCACCAATATTGCTATAAAATTTGTGCTCTCGCTTATATCTACCCCAACCATCCGGCTCATTCCCCGGCGGGTAAGTGAAAATGAAATATAATTTTATTATTATTGTCTCTATTAGGGAAATATTGACAATTAGTTCGGGGATGAGTAGTATAAATTTATGAAATTCTTACACACGCATTTTTCGTATATGTGCATGCCCGTACGCTAGCAGGGCTGTGGTTGACGTTTTTTTCACTGGCCCTTTCAAGGGGTTTTTTTATTTGAGGAGGAAGATTTATGGTAACTAAAATCCTTTATGAGGATTGCCCTGTTTGCAAAAGCAGTAATGTTCATAAAGAAGTGGAAGAAGGGTTTTTTTGCGGAGTCAAACGCTGTACTGTCTGCCTTTTCTTGAAACTGGTAGATGAAGAATGGCCCAGGCTTATTTTTAGAGACAGGCATCGTACTTTCGCCTTTCAGAAATTTCCGAATCGAAAAGGAAAGTATTTAAGTGGGGGAGCTTAATAGGCCGGACATATTGTGCCCGGCTTTTTTATATTATTAGGACTTCCGCGCTTGCCATTGTTTGCAACTGGCAAAGCCAGATTGCTTCAAGCAATGACTGCGCCGCAAGCGGTTTGGTCAATTACTTCGTTGTTTTTCTTGCTGTTTTATTCGCCGTAGTTAAACTACGCCTCATAAAATCCGCAAAAAACGCCTCGTATTTATCACCCCATTCCTGCCAAGCAGAAGAATGGGGACCCCGATTTATCACCCCATTGCTGCCAGGCAGAAGAATGGGGACCCCGATTTATCACCCCATTCCTGCCAGGCAGA
>CAZPRQ010000059.1:3862-5350 GCA_964589415.1 uncultured Candidatus Saccharibacteria bacterium | reverse complement strand
TACCGGACACGGTGACAGACGATTTATTTAAATAACCATTATTATTCTTTAAAACAGTGTAAATATCCGCCAAAGTGCGGACAAGAAAAAGCTAGAAAGGAATGCAATGAATAAAAATACTCCCGCCGAAGGCGGAAATAAGGGGATAATTTCACAAGTTATAGGTCCTGTGGTAGACGTAAGATTTGAAGGAAAAATGCCTAAAATTTTTACCGCGCTGGAAACAGAGATTAAGCAGGAAAACGGTAAAACGACCCGCTTAGTTTTGGAAGTCCAGCAGCAATTGGCCGGCAATATTGTAAGAACTATTGCCATGACCACCACCGACGGATTGAGACGTGGCACAGAGGTTTTAAATACAGGCGCGCCAATTTCAGTCCCTGTGGGAAAAGTCTCACTGGGAAGGATTTTTAACGTTCTAGGCGAAGCTGTGGACGGCCAACCAACCCCAAAATCTGAAAAAACATACCCAATCCACCGACATGCCCCTAAATTTACAGAACAAAATACAAAAACTGAAATATTGGAAACGGGCATTAAAGTTATTGACCTTATTTGTCCAATCTTAAAGGGCGGAAAGGTGGGACTTTTTGGGGGAGCTGGTGTAGGCAAAACTGTTATTATTCAAGAACTTATTAACAACATTGCCAAAGCTCATGGTGGGGTTTCCGTTTTTGCCGGAGTAGGGGAGAGAACCAGGGAAGGAAATGACTTATACCACGAAATGAAGGACGCCAAAGTTTTAGACAAACTGGCTATGGTTTTCGGTCAAATGAATGAGCCACCAGGAGCACGCGCCCGCGTGGCTTTAAGCGGTCTTTCCATGGCAGAATATTTCCGCGACGAAGAAGGACAGGATGTTTTAATGTTCATAGACAACATTTTCCGCTTTACTCAGGCCGGCTCTGAAGTCTCGGCCCTCTTGGGACGCATTCCTTCGGCCGTAGGCTACCAGCCTACACTTGCCACGGAAATGGGAGAATTGCAGGAACGAATTACTTCTACCAATAAAGGTTCCATAACCTCTGTTCAGGCAGTATATGTACCGGCAGACGACTTAACCGACCCGGCTCCCGCCACAACGTTCGCCCACTTGGACTCAACCGTGGTGCTTTCCCGCGCGTTAACTGAATTGGGTATTTATCCGGCTGTTGACCCACTGGATTCCACTTCTACCATTTTGGATCCCAACATTGTAGGACAAGAACACTACAACGTTGCCCGAGCCGTGCAAAAAACCTTACAGCGCTATAAAGACCTTCAGGACATTATTGCCATTTTGGGTATGGAAGAATTGCCGGAAGAAGACAAGGTAACGGTTGCACGTGCCCGTAAAATTCAGCGTTTCCTTTCCCAGCCATTTTCTGTAGCAGAAATATTTACTGGCCGCAAAGGCGAATTTGTGAAAATTAAAGACACTATAAAAGGTTTCAAAATGATTTTGGAAGGCGAGTACGACTCTGTTGCGGAAGCTGAATTTTATATGAA
>CAZPRQ010000059.1:0-3762 GCA_964589415.1 uncultured Candidatus Saccharibacteria bacterium | reverse complement strand
TAAACTTTCAGTTAGTAACCCCCGAACGCACGGTTTTGTCACAGGAACTGGACAGTTTATCGTGCCCGACTAGCCTCGGCCAAATAACCATTTTACCCAACCATTCCCCTTTAGTAGCGACATTGGTACCGGGAGAATTGGTGGCCAAAAGCCAAGGAGAAGAATTTTACATAAACGTAACCGGTGGTTTTGTGCAAATTGACAGAAACAGTAAGGTAACCGTTCTGGCCGACGAAGCCGAACACTTTTTCGAAATAAATATAGACAGGGCCGAACAGGCACGCAAACGGGCCGCGGCAAAACTAAAAGAAATTTCTGCAAGCGACCAGGAATACGCGAAGCTGGCAGCAAGCCTGGACAAGAGTCTTATGAGAATAAATATTGCCAGAAAGAGAGCGCATAGAAAAGCGCCCATAACAGGGGAAGGGGTTCGTTTAGAATAAATTTAATATACACGGATGAATACTATTTCATCCGTGTATATTTTTACAAGGTATAATTACATGGAGTTAAAATTTATTCCAAAATCTGCATTGGAAGTTTTTGGGGAAAAAATATTCTTTTTGCTTGTGGAAAACTTTTCCGAAACATACTTTGTAGGGGGCATGGTAAGGGATATACTCTTGGGCAAAAAAGTTAACGACATAGACATTACCACCAAGGCAGTACCAAAGCAAGTTGTTAAACTTCTGCAAAATAGCGGCATAAAATTTAGTGACCACAATTCCGAATACGGAATTATAACCGCTACCAGGGAAGAGCTAAGCGTAGAAATTGCTACATTTAGGCAAGATATATACCGCAAAAACCGCTACCCTAAAGTTAGGTATGAAGAGAGTGCGGAAATAGACAGTCAACGGCGGGATTTTACCATAAATGCCCTATATTTCAGCCTAAATACGGGAAAAATTTACGATTATAACAACGGTATAAATGACATCCGCGACAGAATTTTACGCTTTATTGGAGATCCGGAATTAAGAATAAAAGAAGACGCGCTCCGTTCTTTAAGGGCACTTCGCTTTGCCGGTGATTTAAATTTAAAAATTGAATCAAAGTCAGCCGATGTCATAAAGCAACGTCAAGATTTAGTTAAAAAATTAACAGCGAGCAGGATTGAAAAAGAAATTTTAAAATGTAAGTTTACTAAAACTAAAAATCTTATAAAAAAATTTTTATGCGACCCAAAAGCTCTTGACAAGTTTATTTTTTTCTCCTAAAATAAATATGTAATGTGTATAAAGAAGTTTTGGAAATTAGAAACATAGAATAATTTAAAAGCAAATATTAAAAACAGAAGCGCGTATTGCTCCGGAAACTCGGTAATTATTTTTTTACTACTTCGCCCGCCTTTGGCGGACAGTAGAAATTAAGAAAGTCCAACCAAAATTAGCTGGACTTTCAGGGAGACGCCAAACAATGGCTACAAAGAAAAAGAAGACCGCTAAGAAGAAGACTGCTAAAAAGAAGTCTTCCAAAAAGCGCATCTAACTTTGTCCTAGAGGCAAAGCAACAAAAACCATCCTCAAAATTTGGGATGGTTTTTGAGTTAGGCAGAAAAGTGTTTAATATCCTTCATTTATGATAATATGTAACCATCGCGGCTACAATGCACCGGGTTTAGTTGTTAGTCTCCAACGGCCTTAGGGCTGAAGAATGGTTTTTGCATGCAAACCCGGCGAAAACCATTTCCAGTGTTTGCTGTTTCCACCGGAGGCTAGTATACGGTTTCTGTTCGCGATACAGAAATAAACAGCAAGGGCACGAGGCTGCCCTGTCGGAAAAAGGTGAATAACGAGAAATTACCTTAGTTGTACACGCTTATGTTATCCCTTAGCCTCAAAAGGAATAAAGAAAGGAGGTTATTTACGAAAAATATATATAAAATTAGTAGGTAGCAAGGAACCCGAACGGAGAAAACTTTAATGGCCAGATGGCTGAGGTGGGACTACAGCAAACAAGGGAAATGGAGTCGCCCGGACACCCAAGTAGTGTAACCTGCCGAAGTAGAGACCAAACTCCCGCGTCACAGACCCGCGGGCAAACACTATATCCGGCTTTTGTCGGATGGGTATGGCAGCTACCCTAGCGAAAGGGTTTTACCCGCGTTGCCGGAGCCGAGACATCATGCTCGGCTCATTTTTATATTTTCATAGGCTTGCATTATATGTGATTCCTTAGTATAATAAGTCAGTTATATCCGCCGTCGCTCATGCTTTGGCGGACTATGTCGCGGGATAGAGAAATTGGCATCTCGTCAGGCTCATAACCTGAAGATTCCCGGTTCGAGTCCGGGTCCCGCAACCAGACTTCGCTAAAGCTACGTCTGGCCTTTGGCCAACTTAGGGAAGATTTGACGAAGCCTGTTTATATACAAATACGTGACAGCCTTTTCCTGCTGTCCGCAGGATTTTAAAATTAAGAAGTAATCTTCTCTATGCCTGAACGCCGCGACATACCTCCTTTCCAGGAACGTATTTGCGAAAATTTGGAAACAGGAGTACAAAGATTACGGCAAATAGTAGAGAGTATTTACGAACGGGAAAAACGACCGGTTGTCGCAGTTATATCGGGCAAACCACATACAGGGAAAACTGCATTTCTATTAAGATACAAAGGAACCGCGCCTCCAGATAAACAAAGCGAGATACTTACTACGGTGGGATTTGATGGGGTTATAAACCATGCTGATAAATTACAATCAGGTTCAATAAGAACAATTATCATAGAGGATGTAACTTATCCTATACCCGCGGAAAATAATTGCCTTGAACGGTTTAACCACGACCTTGACGTATATATTTTTATATACAACCCGAATATGGAAAACTCATATTCAACTGAACAAGCAAAAAGGGCAGATATAATTATTATTAATAATGAAAGTAAGCATAAATAAGTTATTTTATGACGGGATAGCTTCCAACTATGCCAAAGCTTCAAAGGTAGAATTAGGTATAATATGGCGGAGTAGCTCAGTTAGTTAGAGCGTGGGACTCATAAGCCCAAGGTCGGTGGTGCAATTCCACCCTCCGCTACCACTGCTTCGCTAAAGCTTCGCAGTGCAAGCAACAACTTAAATTATGGACCGGTAGCTCAGTTGGTTAGAGCGCTCCCCTGTCACGGGAGAGGTCGCGGGTTCGAGTCCCGTTCGGTCCGCCATAAAGAAAGTGCCTCACCCCCCAAGGTGGGGCAATTTCTTTATGTGATGGAAGTAAAGGGACGAGAAGGGTGCGAGATAGCGAGTCCGCGAGCGGAAGGAAGCGAGCGAGCGCAGCTTTCTGAGTGTAGCACCCCGGCTTTTTGTCGGTCATCGACTCTGAGGGACGAGCCCTCAGGCTCAGACTCGAAGGAGAGCAAAAAGGAGTCCCGTTCGGTCCGCCACGCTTAGCGTGGCAATGGGTACGCTAAGCGTACCGCCACAAAAAAGCAGATTGCCCTTGCGGTAATCGGCTTTTTTGTTTGTGGATCTAGTACGGGACGAGAAAAGGAACGATTCCTCCGACTAGGCGGAGGAAATTCAAAGCGAGCGAACACAATTACAAAGGATTACAAAGGTCATCTTTGCGCAGCGCAAAGATGACCTTTGTAATTGATTTCGCAATTAAATACTAGGCAAAGACATAGTTTTTTAGTTCAACGTCTAAATAATAATATCTTTCTTTAATTTAAAAACAGACTGTCAGAAAGTCTGTTTTTAAATATAGCCGCCCACTTAAAACCATTATTTTATTCTCGCTTGACATATCCCCCCATGGGGGA
>CAZPRQ010000058.1:0-5463 GCA_964589415.1 uncultured Candidatus Saccharibacteria bacterium | reverse complement strand
CATGACAATAGTCGGTATGTAAGGTACAAAGCTTATTTTTCAACTACGAACGAAAAGCGCACTCCCATTTTAACCTCCATTAACTTAAACTATGTCTCCGGCTGTTTTACGCCCGGCCAGTTTTGGTTTGGGGATTTAACCTCGGGGAATAATTACGATTTGACAGTGAGTTTAGACGGATATCAGACGGAGATAGAGGAAAGTTTAAGCGTTAGCGGAAGCCAGTCCATAGAAGTTTTAATGAGCCCATGAGAGAATACCCAAAAAAATCCAAATACCAAAATTCAAAATTCAAACCTTGGCTTTTAGGCATATATAGGAAATTTGGCCGGGGGCTTGCTTTCGCGCCGGATTTAAAGAGTTATGGTGCGAGTTCAAAAAGCGAGCGGGGTTTTACGCTTATTGAAGTCATGGTAACGGTTTTTGGCTTTGCCCTGCTTTCAGTTGGCTTAATTGCTTTGGTTTCAGGGCTGCTTTCGGGGACAGGAAAGCAGGCGGGTTTATTGGCAGACGCTGATCAGGCCAGAAAAATTACATTTGCCTTTGCCAATGAACTTAGGCGGGCCGCTCCTTCTGCGGTCGGTTCATATAGTTTGGAACAGGCAAATGATCAGCAAATTATTTATTATTCCAATATAGATTCAGATTCGGAGCCGGAGAGGATTCGTTATTATATTTCCGGAAATAAGTTGTATAAAGGGGTAATTAACCCTAGCGGAAACCCGCTTACTTATTCCGGGGGCGAGCAGACGGTAGTTGTCCAGCAAAACGTGGCAAATGGCACCGCACCACTGTTTTATTATTACAATGGCAACTATACCGGCATAAGTGACAGTTATTTAACTCAGCCGGTAAGCGTTACAGCGGTACGTTATGTGAAAATGCACCTAATTATTTTAAATACTGGCGGGGTAACAAACAGCAAAACTTACACTGTAAGCGCGGGTGCAGCTATACGGAATTTAAAAACCAATTTAGGGAATTAGCCTGGGTTTTAACGGCACCATTAATTATTATTTGAACCTTTCTGCTTATGGGCAGACAATGTTTATGCAAATACTGGGAACAAACATAAAAAATAGCTCTCATGGTGGTATATTAATTTATACCGCGATTATTATTTTTATTGTTAGCCTGGTACTGGTATCGGTTTTGGGCAACGCTGCCATGCAGCTTAGGGTTCTTAGATCCACTATTAGCCGGGAACAGGCGTTCCAAATCGCGGAAGCAGGGGTCAACTATTACCAGTGGCGGCTTGCGCATTTTCCTAACGATTATGCCAATGGCACCGGGCAAAGTTGCAATCCGTGTGGGCCTTACGTAAAAGATTATTTGGACAAGGATACAAACCAGAAAATTGGAGAGTATAGTCTCACTATTACTCCGCCAGTGGTAGGTTCGACCGTGGTAACCATACAGTCTACGGGTTATACCATGGAAAACACCAAATCTAAACGTACAATTACCGTGCGTTACGGGATTCCCAGTTTGGCTAAGTTCGCGTTTTTGACCAATGGCGATATATGGATAGGCGATACGGAAAATGTTTCGGGAGAAATGCATGCCAATGGCGGCATACGCTTTGATGGGACGGGTAACGCGCCCATAAAGTCAGCCAAACAAACATATATATGCCAGACAAATCATGGCTGCGGCCCGACAGTAAAACCCGGCATTTGGGGTGCGGCGCCATTGGCTACCCAGGCATTTTGGCAATTTCCCATGCCCAATGTGGATTTTTCCACCATGACAGCCAACTTGGCGACATTAAAAAGCAATGCCCAAACCGGAGGAATATATTTACCCCCATCCAATGCTCAAGGGTATTCCATTGTTTTTGGTTCGGCCGGAACCATGACTATATATAGAGTAAACAGTTTACGGGCTCATGCCACGGGTTACGATGTTAATGGCACGGCGCATAATGAAGATTTAGACTATAATAACCGGAGCGTCCTTTCAGGCTACAACAATGTGGCTCTGCCTGCCAACGGACTCATATACGCGGAAGATAAAGTTTGGGTGGAAGGAACTTTAAAAGGTCGGGTCATGTTAGCGGCCGCGAAACTGCCATATAATGCCAATACTGCTCCAAGTATAATGATTCCCAATAATATTGTTTACGCGGCCAAGGACGGGACAAACAGTTTGGGCTTATTGGCTCAAAAACATATTCTTTTGTCGTATAATTCTCCAAATAATTTGGAAATCAATGCCGCAATGATTGCTCAAAACGGCAGCGCTCAGAATTTTTATTGGGAAAATAGGACTAAGGGAACAATTACCGTATATGGAGCCGTGTTGTCCTATGGTATTTGGACTTGGAGCTGGGTCAATGGAAGCGGTACCTGCACTTCTGGGTATTGCACTACAAACACGACATATGACACAAGTTTGTTGTATGCCCCACCCCCCAGTTTTCCTCTAACTACGGACGGTTACCAGCAAATTAGCTGGACCAGTAATTAATGTAACGCAAATGTTTAATCTATTTCTTACAAAATTTCCTTTTTTTCAATTTGTAGTCGCAATAGGTGCCGTCCTGTGTTTTATTTACCCGATTTCGGCTTTGGGCGCCCTTTCAGCTTCAGGTACAGTCCCTGTTTTACAGCCTCTCCAACCGGCTCCCACAAATGAAGAGCCAAATTTTAAAAACAATATTCAAACTGAACCGCAAGCACCATTGCCTGGTTCGGAGAATTACCACGGTTACCAGTTGCCTGTTGAGTCTGATTCGAACGCAATTGAAACAGTCCAGGCTTCACAAATACCCACGGGGAACTTAAAGCGCAGCCCATGGCTTTACGTGGCTGTCTTAGCTGTGTTGGCGGTTTTGGTAGGCCTAATATATGTCAGAAAATCTAAAAACTGATTTAACTTTATGGCTGTGTTTTCCCAGAAATCTTCATGCCAATATTGCGGCAAAAACCCGGTGCCGCATTTTGTAAACTGGTATTTTGAAACTTTAAATGTCCTGCTCGCTCCGGTTAGAAAAATACTGCTTCATAATTTTTTAGCCAGGGCGTTTAAAAAAATTGGCAATATTTTTTGGCTTGCCTGTTTTCGCGCCGGTCAGTTAATAGGGTTAATTCGTCTGCGGGTAGAAGCGGGTAAATGTAAAGTACCTAGAGCTAAAGTGCTTTGGGAAGAAGCGCAAAAGCGCGGTATTTTAATGAGCGAATTATTGTTATTTAACCGGCCATTGGATATTTACGTTGCTTCATCCAGTTTAGGGGAAAAAAATTCCGAACTTATTTTTAGCGGTCTGCCCCGGCCGGAAAATTATGATGACAGAATTTTGGAAACCATGGATGACAAAGCAATTATGAAAGACTTGTTTCGGAGTAAAGATTTACCCATTGCGCAAGGAGGCCCGGTTTGGAATTTTTGGCAGGCAAAAAAAATATTTCAAGATATTCAAAACATATCTCTCGCGTCTTTTTTAGGTAAGAGTGAGCAGTCGGTTATAAGGCCGGTTATAGTCAAACCGAGACTTGGGAGTCGCGGTAGGCATAGTACTACCTATATATATACCGAGGCGGATTTGAAAAAAGCTTTTAAAATAGCAAAGCAATTATGTTTTTGGGTTATGGTGGAAGAAATGCTGGAAGGCCCGGTATATAGAGCCACGGTAATAAATTATAAACTGGCCGGAGTGCTAAGGGGAGACCCTCCAACGGTAACCGGCGACGGCGCGCATACAATTAGCGAGTTGATAGAAATAAAAAATCGGATGCCTCATGAGGGAGTTAAGGACATTATTATTGACGCGGCAATGGAAATGTTTTTATCCAGGCAGAATTTAAATCTATTATCAATTATAAAAAAAGATGAAGTGGTCAACCTTTCCGAAAAAGTCGGGGTTAGTTACGGCGGGTCGTCAAGCGAAGATTTTAATATTTGCCATCCCGACAATAAGGAATTGTTTGTCCGCGCCGCAAAAATTGTGGGCGATCCAATAGTGGGTTTCGATTTTATAATTCCCGATATTGCTGTATCATATAAAAAGCAGAGTTGTGGTTTTATAGAAGCAAACAGCCTGCCTTTTATAAATCTGCATCACGATCCACTCCATGGCAGTCCGCGAAATGTCGCGGCCGCCATTTGGGACATGATGCGTATGTAGTTTTGGGGTAATGTTTAAAGGTTAAGATGTTAATATGATTATTAAGAATTTTGAACAATTGGCATCGACGCCTCTTCGCAGTATAGCCTTGTCTATAGCGGAGGCTGGTTACGAGTCGGTTAAAACTTCATCTGCCGTAAGGAGCGGAATTACTTTTAATTCGGACACTCAAACGCTCTCCGTTTTGGGTCAAAATTTTAATTTAAGCGGTTTTAAAAGAGTGCTTTGCGTGGGTTTTGGCAAGGCGGCTTTGGAAGCGGTGGCAGAGCTGCAAAAAGTCCTTTTGGGCAGAATTTCGGCCGGTTACGTCATAGATTTAAAGGATGGCAGTTTGGGTAACTCCATAATAAGCAGAGTGGGAACACATCCTTACCCGACCGCAATAAACGTTCAGGCTACCAAAGAATTGGTGGCTATGTTAGATGCCGCCACGGAAGATGATTTTGTAATTTGTGTTGTTTCCGGCGGAGGCAGCGCGCTGCTTTGTTACCCTCACGACTTAACATGTGAGGCCGAGACTTCGGTTATTGCCGCGCTGACTGCCAAAGGGGCAAGCATTCAAAAGTTAAATACCGTGCGTAAGCATATAAGTGAAGTAAAGGGCGGCCATTTGGCTAAAATTATTTATCCGGCCACCTGCTTAAGCTTAATTTTTTCAGATGTGCCGGGCGATGATCTTTCTATGGTTGCTTCCGGCCCTACGGTAAAGGACACCTCTACAAATAAAGACGCCGCCGAAATTTTGCATGAATACGATGTGCTGGAAGTATGCCAAATGCCCGCTTGCAGGCTCTTAGAAACACCCAAAGAAGACATATACTTTGAAAAAGTTGATAATATTTTGTTTGTTTCCGCCCAAACAGCCCTAGTAGCTATGCAAAAAAAAGCCGGGGAGTTGGGTTTTTCCGTAAAATTATATAGCCAGGCTTTTCAGGGAATTGCCAGTGAATTGGGTTTGGAAATTGTTTCCAAAATAAAACCAAACGAGTGTTGGCTAGGTATTGGTGAGAGTACTGTTAAAATAATCGGCACTGGCATGGGGGGAAGAAACCAGGAAATGGCGCTTTCGGCGCTTGCCGCCATGCCGGATAATTGCGTTTTGGTCACGGCTGCAAGCGATGGCCATGACAATACTCCGGCCGCCGGCGCCCTGGCAGACTTGTGGACTGCTCAAAAAGCCGACTCTTTAGGTTTGGATTTAAGTGCTTATTTGCGAAACAATGACAGTTATAATTTTTTTAGGCAAACCGGAGATTTCTTGCAAACCGGTTTGACAGGAATAAACATTTCGGATTTTTTTGTCTGTTTGCGGCAGCCTAAAAAATAGCCGGACGTTT
>CAZPRQ010000057.1:0-5985 GCA_964589415.1 uncultured Candidatus Saccharibacteria bacterium | reverse complement strand
AGAATGGGGACCCCGATTTGGCCAAACGCGTAAGTCCCAGGTATAATAAAAATATTAATAACTAATTATGCAAAATTCTTATGGAACAACCTACAAAGCCAGAACAGCCTAGCGCAAAGAAAATTAACCCCTTAGTATGGATTGCCATTGCCGCAATTATAGTGGGTGGCGGATACGTCATTATGAGGTCCGGACAAAAAACCGCCGAACTTGAGCCTGAGGTGGAAGTACTTGAAGAAGAGCCCGAGGCAAACTCAAATCCCAGCGCGACTACAACCTTGGAAACAGAATCGGAAATTAAAACTTTTACAGTCGATGGGAGTAATTTCACGTTTTCTACAAATGAAATAAAAGTTAAGCAAGGAGATAAAGTAAAAATAATTTTCAACAACAAGGCTGGCTTCCATGACTGGGTACTGGATGAATTTAACGTCCGAACCCCGCAAATTCAAGCCGGAGAAACCGCGACCGTGGAATTTACAGCTGACAAAACCGGCACATTTGAATATTACTGTTCCGTGGGACAGCACCGTCAAAACGGCATGAAAGGAAGTTTAATTGTTGAGTAATAACAAAGGTCGGATGATACGTATAAAAAAAATTAGCTGGCACACATTCCTATGGCTGAATTGGGCTATAATTCTTTGGTTTTGGTGGGACAGCTTTAGCGGCTCGTTTGCGTTAGGTTCCGCGAATATTATTCTCGCGCTTGGCAGCTTGGCTGGCCTTTTTGCCGCCTATTTGATCTTGCTGCAATTTTTCTTTATGGGAAGAACCCCTTGGATAGAAAGACTGTTTGGCTTGGACAAACTTTCCCAAATTCACCACCAAGCGGGCAAATACGGAATTCTGCTTATTTTAATCCACCCCCTGCTTATTGTTTGGGGCTACAGCCGCTTAGGGAAAATTAGCCTTACCTCTCAGCTGATTAACTTTATTTCTTCCAGCGACGACTTACTCAAAGCAGTGCTGGCTCTTTCCGGCTTTATACTAGTAGTTGTCAGTTCCCTGGTAATTGTCCGCAAACGCTTGCGCTATGAATCTTGGTATTTTGTCCATTTGCTTGCCTACCTTTCCGTGGCCGGCGCTTATGGACACCAAGCGGAACTTGGCACTACGCTGACATCCCATGCCATATTTTACTGGTATTGGCTGTTTTTGTACGCGTTGGTGTTTTCTAACCAGCTTATATTCCGCTTCCTGCGGCCAATTTACAATTTCTGGAAACATAAATTTTTTGTGGCCAAAATTGTACGCGAAAATTATAACACTGTCTCGGTTTATATTGGGGGTGAAGACCTTAACAGTTTCAATATTTTTGCCGGCCAATTTATGATTTTGCGCTTTTTTGCAAAAGGCTTATGGTACCAGGCCCACCCTTTTTCCCTTTCACTTGCCCCAAACGGTAAAGAACTTCGGGTAACAATAAAACAATTGGGCGATTTTACCAAGCAAATTGAGAACCTAAAGCCGGGCACGCGTTTGCTTATAGACGGGCCTTATGGGGTATTTACCGACTTTTTCAGCCTCTCAAATAAAGTCCTGTTAATAGCCGGGGGCATTGGCATAACACCTTTGCGCGCGCTCTTAGAAGACATGCAAAAAAAAGGCAAGGATATTACCCTGCTGTATGGCAACCGCGAAAAAAAAGATATTGTATTTGAACAGGAAATGGACAATTTAACCAAACAACACCCCGCCAGGGTTATTCATGTTTTAAGCGAAGAACCCGGATTTACAGGCGAAAGAGGTTACGTGGATGAAGAAAAAATTAAGCGTTTGGTGCCAGACCTGGCCAGCCGGGATATTTATATCTGCGGTCCGCCGCCAATGATGAAAGCCATAATTCAAACCTTGAATAAACTTGACGTGAAAAGCGCAAGATTGCATTTTGAGAAATTTTCTTTAAGCTAAAGACTTTAAACCCCGACATTCGTCGGGGTTTTTGCTCGTAATGCTTTGTAAGTTTTTTGAGTTTAGATTGTATTATACTATGGTCATGCAATACCAATCAAAAGAAACCGATGAAACCATAGCGGCCCAAGTACAAGCCGGGGAAGCAGTGCTATTTGGAGAACTTGTGGAACGCTACGAACAAAAACTGCTTCGCTACGCCGGACGTTTTTTACTTGTCCAGGAAGACGCGCGAGATACGGTCCAAAATGTTTTTTTAAAAGCCTATGTTAACCTAAATAGCTTTGACTCCAAAAGAAAATTCTCCAGTTGGATATATCGCATTGCGCATAACGAATTTATTAACGCGATTAAGAAAAAGGGACGGGAACCGCTTTCTTTTTTTGACCCAGACACACTTTTCCCCCACCCTATAGAGCCAACCCGAGCAGACACGGAGTTAAACAAAAATGAACTTAAAGAAATGGTGGAGCTGTGCCTGAACAAATTGGATGCCAAATATCGAGAACCAATGGTATTGTTTTATTATGAAAATATGGACTATTCAACCATTGCCGACATTATGCGTATTCCCCCATCTACCGTAGGAGTACGCATAAAAAGGGCCAGAAGCCTTTTGCAAAAAGCCTATAACCAATTAACCGAAAACTACAATGCCTGAGCCACTTAACAACAAAACATTACGCGAAAATATTATTGCGGCAATTAATACCGGCCGGGTGCATATGCGGCCGCGTTGGCATTTTGCGCTAAAAACAATGCTATTCATATTAGGCATTGTACTTGCCTGCCTTACTGTCATGTACTTTATTAGTTTTATAATTTTTTTGCTGCGTCAAAATGGAGCCTGGTTTGCCCCCGGCTTTGGATTGTTTGGCTTGCGATCATTTTTACTTTCCATACCCTGGCTGCTTATAACCCTGGCTTTGCTGTTTACGGTCTTGGCGGAAATTATGATCCGTCGCTATGCATTTGCGTACGGCAGACCTCTTATGTACACCGCCCTCGGCGTTGTTTTGCTGGTTTTGGCAGGCGGGGCAATAATTGCTCTTACTCCCCTACATAAAGGGTTAATGGCTCAGGCTCATAGTGAACACTTGCCTTTAGCAGGCAAATTTTACCGGCATTTCGGCCAGCGGCCCGGAGCCAACATGGAAATGGGACTAATTACTCAACTTCGGGAAAACGGCTGTGATATTCAAAACCCGCGACAAGAAAAAATTCAAATTCAAATTTCCCCCAATACCCGGTTCGCTCAAAAAACTAACCTGGCAATTGGCGACACTATTATGGTTCTGGGCAAAAAGAAAAACAATATTATTTTTGCCGAGGGTATACGTAAAATTCCTAGCATGCTTCCCCCTCCCAAAAAGCCAATGAAATAATTTAAAATTTTGGCTGTAGTAATAAGCAGCTAAGTTAAAAGCCGTTTGGATCCACGGCCAAAAACTTACATTATTATTAATAAACAAGCACAATTATGAAAAAAAAGTTAGCACTATACGCAATTTTGCCCATGCTGGCGCTGGCCGCGCTGGGCGCAAGCACTGCCTCCGCCCATGGCTGGCTGGGTTTTAATTCAAACGCGACGCCTGAACAAACGGCACAAATGCACACGCAAATGTTTCAAAAGCAGGCGGATTTGCTCGGCATAAGCGTGGATGAAATAAAAAATGCCTGGGCACAGGGAAAAACGCTTAAAACGCTGGCCGAAGAGAAAGGTATTAGCCAGCAGCAGCTGCAAGAAAAAATGCGACAAGAAAGACAGTCTCAAATGAAAATCCAAATGCAAAATTTGGTAAGCCAGGGCATAATAACCCAGGCGCAGGCTGACCAAAGAATAAAGGCCATGGAACAGCAGTCCACCGGTAAACCGGGCAAGGGGCTTGGCCGCGGCATGCACGGTATGGGCATGGGCTTCTAAACTGGTTTTGTTTCTAAAACCCTCTCCTTTTCAGGCAGAGGGTTTTATTTTTCAAAATTTAACCAACATTCCAAATACTAAAAAATAAAAATGCCCGGCAATAACTTATTGAGCCGGGCATATAAAACTGACTTTGGGAAAATTAATCTGGCGCAGGCTGGATTATGGGGTCTGGCGCGACTGTTGGTGGTTTTTTGGGAACACGCAATCCGCGAAGCACAAGCTGACGCAATAATTCCTCATCCCCTGACCCAACCACATATTCCGACACCCCTTGGGCATGTACGGGCGGTTTCGCGTTTATGTCCGCCCCCAGCCTAATAAGCCTGTCTACCTCCGCCAGCTTTTCTTCCAAACTACGTTCGGGATTGGAGCTCAAAAAAAGTTCCACCTCATAATTCAACCCCTGCTGGCTGGTTAGATGATTTTTTGTCGCCCATCCGGACAGACCCTTGGGGTCAGAAATCCTGTACCAAACTTCTTCGGATTGAGATACGTCATGCAAGCCGCACAGTATGCTATTTCCTCCTAAAATCCATACATTCCAGCAGCTTTCGCCGACATAATCATACACATAAACGGTCTGGCCGGAACCAAACGGCGGGCGGTGCGTTGCGTGTATGCCATAGCTGGCCTGCGGCGGAATGGGAATGGCCTGCCGCTTTGCTATTATTAATAGCTCGTGAGTGCTGACCCATGCGCCTTCTGGTATTGTCCCTATTTTAACAAGGGATTCGGGGTTGCCATTGGGCATTTTAGGCGGCTTTGCGAACACATCCACATTACGCGTGGCTATCCACCGTTCTCCGCAACAATCCCCAGACTTATACATGTATTCCGGAATTGATTGGATATTAGACGAACTTTTTACCCGCCCAGAGGGAGTGGAACTATTGTCCACAACTTCATACGCTGGATTATTTTCCTTTACAAAGCTGGTTCCAAGTAAGTACAATACGACCAAAATGATAACAAACCAAATGGCACCCCCACCGTCGTGCGACGACGAAGAGACAGATGACGGTGAATAACTATAATCATCCGAATAACTGTCTGGGGTTCCATCCGAATCTGAACCGCCGGACGACTCATTGGTTTCCCCGTCAGCAGTTTCCGTCTCCGAATTATTCAAATATCCCAGCAAAAACAAAGCCGCAAGGGCGCCATCACCCTCCCCATCAAAATTGGCTATGGGCGTATGCGTTAACCGGGTGTCATATTGACCTCTCCACACCAGGCTAGTATCAGCGTCATGATGAGCTAAGCCCAAGTGCTCACTGTGACTATACTCGCTGTCCCAAATAAAACCATTCTCATACCAAGCAACCGGAACATCCGGATATGTTACATAAGGATAGTCATAAATTTTACCTTGCTTATAACTGCCAATGACGTCCTGAATTGAAGTCGCGTATTGCCCTTCCCATACGTAACCCCAACCCTTGTGCACTCCGTAACACGCTACGGCATTGCTTTTGTAGCTTGGGTATTCTCCCAACCAAACATAGGACAGATCTATTTCCACTGCTAATCCTCCTTAAAAATTGTAAAAAAACCATCCACTTACATCCTCTCCGGGCTTCCAGCTTATAAAACTTAAGGGCGTTTGTCAATCATATTTAACAGTGTCATTTGTTTTACAACCCTTGCTCTATTTGGGGGATTTATGGTAAAATTTCAAAAGTTCTGCATATTAAATAGAGTTAAGGAAAAGCTAGATCAACCGAGGCGCTATCCCGCCAGAGGCGGACAGGCGTCTAATGGTTAGGACAAGTGGTTTTTCCCGCAAAGCGGGATCACGCTCCGCGTGACATCCAACAATAATGTATTACCTATACATCTTAAAAAGTCTGAGTAAAGATTGGCATTATATAGGAAGCACGGGCAATTTAGAAAAACGGCTTAAGGAACATAATCAAGGTAAAACCCGCTCTACAAAATCCTACCTTCCTTTTACCTTATTTTATTCAGAAGAATATAGTACAAAAACAGAAGCCAGGAAAAGGGAAAACTTTTTAAAGAAAAATTATAAAGCAAAACAAGAAATATTTTTCAAAATTCAATAATATATGGCGCTATCGTCTAATGGTTAGGACAAGTGGTTTTCATCCACTAAATCGGAGTTCGATTCTCCGTAGCGCTACCAA
>CAZPRQ010000056.1:3674-5991 GCA_964589415.1 uncultured Candidatus Saccharibacteria bacterium | reverse complement strand
GTCCATGTCTTCCATAACGGCATCTTTAGAAAATTCCAACGCATTTACCGCGTAGCCCTTAGGTGTAATGGGAATTACACTCTCCAATGATCTAATAACAAAAAAGAAAAACACAAAAACAACGTAAATAAGCGCTATGGCTGGTTGGTAAAAATAATCATTATCGCTGGTTATAAATTTTCCAAGTTCATCTATAAAGGCACCAAACCCAACACCGCCAATTACGGCAGCCACTTGCTTTGCTTCGCGGTTAAGAAAAACGAGTACCAAAAGCAAGGCTAACAACATACCAAAGCCTCCCCACAACATATGAGCAATATGAAAACCTCCTACACCCAATTTAGGATAACCGGTAACATCCAACGCCGCACGAATAATAAGTAGCGAAGAAACCGCAGACACAAAAAACATTTCCAAAAGCTGTCCCGCCTCCGCATAACGCACAAAAATTTCAAATTTATTTAACCAACGTGTATACATACTCATTAATGTTATTATGACTTACGCGTTTGACCAAACCGCTTGTTATGCTTACATTGTTCCGGCAATCTGCCAACAATAATAAGCGCGGAAGTCCTAATTATTTATTATCCACTCCAACCGCGTCCGAAATACTGTTAAAACCATCGCTATTTAGCAATTTAACCAAACCCCGATTCATTTCCCCAATAAGCTGCGGGCCTTGAAAAATCATACCGGTAATAAGCTGAACAAGCGAAGCTCCCAAACGAATTTTTTTATAAGCGTCCTCAGCCGAAAAAACACCTCCGCAGCCAATAATTACAAACTGCCCGCCGCTTTTTTTGTACAAGTAAGCTATTTGCTTGTTTGCCAAATCTTCCATAACTTTACCCGACAAACCTCCTTTTTCCGGCAACATGTCAAAAGGGTTAAAATTTAGGTTTTTGCGGTCTTTTGCCAAATTGGTGGACACAAAACCGGCTAGCCTATATTTTTTGGCCAATAAAATTATGGAGTCCATTTCTGCTTCAGAAATTTCTACCGGCATTTTCAAAAAAACTGGTTTTTTAACTTTTAATTCACCCAAAGAGGACAATAGTCTATCCAGCTTTTCCGGATCCGTAAACGGCGTACCGCCATAAGCGTTAGTGCAAGAAATATTTATGGTAAAATAATCGCCAATACCCGTTTTCTCAAACACAGACAAGGCCTTGCCGTAATCGGCAATACCTTCTTTTTCACCCACTGTTTCACTATTATTGGTTTTGGCAATACTCACTCCTACCGGAAACCTAAAATGCTTTTTTCGCAATCTATGCGCAATACTTTCCGCGCCGTCATTTTTTAATCCGTAATAGACCGCCAAACTTTGAGATTTTTTCAGCCGCCATAGCCTGGGTTTAGGATTGCCAGAGCATTTTTCCCCGGTAATTGACCCAACCTCCTCAAAACCAAACCCTACGCTTGGCAAAATATCGGTTAAGAGAGCATTTTTATCAAAACCCGCAGCCAAACCAATTGGGTTTTTAAAATAAATTCCCACAATATTTTGAGCAAGCATGGAATGTTGGTAGCCAAAAACAACCGAAGTGGCCATTCTGGTAATGGGATTGCTGCCTAAAAATCTGCCTACAGTCACGGCCTGGTCATGTACTTGTTCGGGATCCATGGTAAACAGTAACGGTTTTACCACCCTTCTATACAAAAAATTTTCCACCCCGTCCCTTATGCTAAATAAAAAATCTTTACTCATAATTGAAATTATTAAATATTTTCCTTCTGTTCCCGCAAATTCACACTACTTAACATATGGCTTCGCGATCTTAGCACAAACAGAATTTACGCATCGGGCGGCAAAATTAAGATTTACGGCCCGAACCTCGCAAGAAGGTTTTTGCCCGCACTGTCCACTACATACTTCTTTTTTACGTCCCTCAAACCAGCTCTTATTTACAGCGCGCCAGGCACTGTCGGCATAATTTACATCCCGGCACGCTCCCTCCTGGCAGCAGGCAAACCTTTCTCTCATATCTACCAAGGCGCAGTCATTGTCATATAAACACTGGGTCTGAATGTCCATTGGCTTACACACGCCTTGACTGCAAAATTCACCCGTGGGACAACCGTCATCCGACTTGCAACTGGCCGTCAATAAAGTTTCGGTAAAGAATTTTCCTCCGGGTAAAGAGCACTGCCTAGGGTAGCTTTCCATAATTGGAAAACCTGCTTTTTGACATTCTTCAAAAGTCGCAATTTTCTGAATATCTGTTTTTTTTAGCGACGAATATCCAAGCATAAATATGGCAATCAGAGCGGCCAATATGCAAAACATCATTGCGATTATTTTTTTCATGCG
>CAZPRQ010000056.1:0-3574 GCA_964589415.1 uncultured Candidatus Saccharibacteria bacterium | reverse complement strand
CCGCTCTTCCGCCGTTAATATTGGCATCAATGCTTTTACAAACTCATCAACTCCTTCTAGTTTCTCTATTTCATCTAAACCCAGCCAGCAAAACTCTGTATGATCATTGTCCAATACGGGTTGGCCGGATATTTCTCCGGCATAAGTCAGCCTTACCACGTGCTTGTCCGAACGAAAAATATCCTGCGCAGCCACAAGGCTGGGGGTGCCGTTATATTCCAACTTTGTTTCTTCAAAAATTTCCCTCCGTAAATTTTCTAACAACCCGGTGCCCGGCTCTATTCGGCCACCGACTATATCCCAAGCATTGACTATGCCCGGGTACTTAAGCGGACTGCGCTTAAGCAATAAATACTTACCTTCCGGATTCTTGAGAAAAATTTTTACTCCAACTTGTAATATCATTTCCATATTTAAAAATTATTTGGCCGGACATTTAATTATATTCTTCAACTTCCGAAGCCATAATATCCAAAATGCTTTTACCGGGCATTTCACGTTCCCACAAATTTATAAATTTTTCCAATTCTTTTGCCAAATTCTTGTCCGTTAATTTTTTGGCATAATTTAACACGGATATTTTTGTGGACTGCACGTCCATTTTTCCAATTTTCCCGACTTGCAGCTTATAATGCACGCATTCTATTTTGTCCGCGCACTGGGCGACTATGGCCTCATCTGAATCTTTATCTTCAAAGCTCCGGGTATTGGCTTCCAATTCTTTGCCATACTGCCCAAAGTGCCCGGATAAATATTTTATATTCTCAGCCTCAAACTCTTTTGCTTTTTTTCTGGCCTCAAGGTTGGATCTGGAATAATAAAAATTTATATCGCCTCCAAGAAGCTCCCCCAAATCGTGAGTAAGCGCGATTTCCAGAATTTTTTGAATATCCAGTTTCGCGCCCCTGGAATTTAAAAATTTCCCCAGCAGCAAAGCAATAATTCCCACCAAATAATGGTGCTGGGCTAAATCGCTCATCTCCGCCTTGGAAACTCCGGCCAAAGCATAACCATATTGCGGCTGCAGACGAGTACATTCCAACAATTTAAAAAGCGTAGTTAAATTTTCCATGATTTTGCGATTTCAAAACCCCGGCGAAGCGAAAGTTTTAGCTCTTCCGCCATTTTAAGGGCATTAATTTCATTTGGCAGCAACCAACGGTAAGCGTTATGTTCCGCATCCAGCCTGACTTCCTCGCCTTTGACTTTTGTTTCAATTAGATAGTCTATTTGAATACAATGTTTTATTAACTGGTCAGACTCCCACATAAACGCATAGTAGGGTCGTATGGGATTTATATGAATATAGGTTTCTTCCTGGTATGTACGAATAAGACCGTCTTCCGGTTTTTCGCCGGGTTTGAGTCCGCCACCGGGTAAATCGTAAAAACCTGGCATAAATTTTTCCGATTCCGAACGTCGCACAATTAAAGCACGACCATTTTGAATTAACAATCCGCCAACAATAACATGGTGGTGGTTTTTTATATTCATGGAATGCCTGCGCAAAAAATCTGTAATAAAGTCGGTCATAAGCAGCTATGGCTTAATTAATCTGGCAATATTTGCGACAAGCTCTTCGCGCTCTGACAAAACAACCTGGCCGGTAGGCAAATGTTTAACGTCATATTTATTTTCGGCAACTTCCTTTTCGCCCACCACTATAATACAAGGAACAAATTCCCTGTCCGCGGTTTTTATCTGTGCCGTAACTTTACGCGCCGTTAAATCTACCAAGGTATTTATATTTTGGGATCTTAGGTAGTTGGCCAATTTATTGGCTTCATCCATATAACCATCCAAGTGGCAAACAAGCACGTCCACCGGCGGCCGATATGAGGGCAAAAGATTGTGAGTTTCCAAAAAATCACGAGTGGTAACATCACCCATGCCAAAGCCAATGCCGGAAACTCTCTCAACCCCGAATATGCCCACCAGGTCGTCGTACCTTCCGCCTCCAAAAATTGAGCGGGGGTTTTCCGGATTAACGTCAAAAACTTCAAAGACAGTACCGGTATAATAATCAAAACCCCTTATCAGGGCAGGGTCAAATTGCGCGTTTACAATTCCGGCGTCAGACAATTTCGAAATAAGAGCGCTTATTTCTTGCGCCGGCTCGGAATTCCTGATACCTTCCGGCAAGTCGCCAATCTCCTTGGCCTGCAAAATATTTTCCAAAACATCCGCTTTATCTTTAACAATTTCCCCTGAAAGCACTTTAAATTCATTACGCGGCATTTTGTGCATCCGGTCTATAAGTTTGGAAATTTTATAAGCTTCGGGCTGAGACAAGGAAAAATAATCAGCCAGCAGCCAATTTACAAACTTGCGGCTATTTACCCGAATTTTATACTGTGATGGAGTAGCTCCGAATGATTTTAAAATACTGTCAGCAACGGAAATTATTTCCACATCCGCCTCCATACCTTCCACACCAAACATATCCACATTCAACTGCCAATGCTCTCGCAACCTTCCCCGTTGCGGGCGTTCATAGCGAAAAAGATTGGGGATGCTAAACCACCGAAGCGGAAAACTTAATTCTCTGCGTTTTTGGGCGACCATGCGCGCTACGGTAGGAGTCATTTCCGGACGAATAGTCACTTCCCTGCCACCGCGGTCTACAAAACTATAAGTCTGGTCGTTCACAATTTCTTCTCCGCTTTTAGCCTTATATAAAGCTGTTTCTTCCAAAATAGAAGCGTTATATTCCAAATATCCATAATTTTCCACTGCTTTTCGCCACACTGAAAAAATATAATTTTGAATAAACTGCTCCTGGGGGTAAAAATCGCGCGTACCTTTGTAAGGCTCCAGGCTCAGTGCAGGCATTTTTTTCTCTTCACTCATGAAATTTAAAGTTAAAATCTTTTTTTAATTATACCTAAAATGGCCTATTTAAACAAATTTAACTCCTCTAGGTTCATATTACCGGCGCAAAAACCTGACCCGCGTTGGGATTAACAAATGGAATATCAACAATTAAGTTTTTAGGAGCGGAAGAAGGGTGGCTTTAAAACCACCAATACATACCTATCTTTATACCAAATACCAAAAATACCCACTATACCACTTATGGACGATCGTCCACAAGTGGTATAGTTTGTATGATTGATAGAGTTTAGTTTGTAGTAAGATTTTTTAGAGTTCGTTAATCTTTTTTAAAGATATAATCCATACTAAAAGCCGCCCCCTAGGGGGCGGCTTAGGAATTATTCCATAGATTTTAATATTGTACGCTTATCAAACCCGCCATTTTTTAAACGTTTTTCTTTTTGCACCTGGGAAATTTCTTCTTCTCCCCAACCCCGCAATTTGGCAATGGCAATTACCACCTCCAAAACATCTGCCAGTTCTTCTTTTAAATTATTGTGCGCGGGTGAGAGTGCTGCCTCACGGGCTTCTTCTACAAGCTTTTTAAGAAGGAAATTTAAAAATTCTTCGTCGCCACCAGCAAAACCAATGTCAGCCGGCTTGCCGATTTTGTTCTCTATTAACTTTGGAATATTATCCCTAACCAGCTTTGGATATTCCTTTTCAAAATCGTAGTTTGTGTGGGTAAAATTCATACTAC
>CAZPRQ010000055.1:0-6039 GCA_964589415.1 uncultured Candidatus Saccharibacteria bacterium | reverse complement strand
GGAATCGAACCTACATCAATGCCTTAGAAGAGCACTGCTCTATCCATTGAGCTACAAGGCCGTCAAGCAGGCAGGACGGATATATAAATTTGGAAAATTAATGGCGGTTTGCTAATCTAATTTTTTTTGCGGATATGATATGGGTTAGAAACAGGACGGCCTTACTTAAGAAAATCTCTATTTCCGTTCAATTTTACCATTTTAAATAGGTTATAGCAACAGGTTATTGGCAGTCCGGTTAACAAAGGTCATCTTTGCGCAGCGCAAAGATGACCTTTGTAATTGAAGGTTCTTAGGCTCACGTTTATGAGTGTGTGTTGTGCAATTTGGCTATTACTGTTAAAATAATGAGGAATTTTTGGAAGTTATAATTTTGTTTGACGCGCATGGTTTGCTAGAGGCCTCTTGTCCTTACGTCAAAATGGTTAAAGCGTCTATATACAAGAATACATAGAGTTTCATTTTTTACCCCCACCTTTTGGCCCCGTAGCTCAGCTGGATAGAGCGCAAGCTTGCGGAGCTTGAGGTCGCAGGTTCAACTCCTGCCGGGGTCACCAGGTGGGGGTAAAAAATTTGAATTTATAATAATTACGCCGCAAAGCGTAATTATTTTTTTAATGTTTTAATTAAGCCCATGCTCATAGTTATGCACCGGATATATTCAGCATATGCACTTTTAGCTCTTGACGCAAAAGGTTTTTGGGATTATTACATAATAGAAGGGGGAAGAAAGGAGTTGTCATTATATATTAATGGACAAGCTTTAGCCGTTAATGCGTAATGAAAGGGGGTGGTATGTATGCAAAACCTCCACATGTATATGTGCGACATTTGTGGATATTCCAGAGGCCAGCCTGGGCAGTGCCCAAGATGCGAAATTGTGCTGACGGAATATACTAAAGAGGTTCAGAGGGAATACCAGGTAAACCTGGAAGATGCCATGCGCAGTATGAGCGAAATGCGCTGGTACTTGTAAGAAAATTAAGCTATTCACGATGATTCAGGAAGGAAATTAATACCCGTACCGGGTTGGTACGGGTATTAAAAATTTTAGGATTTACGCGCTTGTCATTGTTTACAACTGGAAGGTATAAGTCAGGCTCTAAGTTTCGTTTTTTTTGTTGTGGTATTTTTTATACACTTCCCTTAAGCCTTCGTTGGTAATGTGCGTATAAATTTGCGTGGTGGTTATGCTGGCGTGACCAAGCATGGTCTGCACGGAACGTATGTCCGCCCCGTTTTGCAAGAGATCCGTGGCAAATGAATGTCTGAGCGTATGAGGCGAAATTTTTTTTACTATGCCGGCCAGCCGGGCGTATTTTTTTACAATTCTCTGAATGGAACGGGGAGTTAGCCCAGCCGGATTGTTGTTAGAGTTGTTTTGGCTGTCACTCTGGCTTTCAATTTGTTTTTCTATGTCATTTCCCACTGTAGAATGAGCCACAAACAGGGCTTTGTTGTTGTCTTTGCGGCGCCTTTGGTATTCTAAAATGGCGGTTTTGGCTTTGGGAGACAAAAATACCAGGCGCAGTTTGTCACCCTTGCCCCGTACGGTAAATTCGCCGCGGTCTAAATTAACCGTATCTTTCTTTAAGCTCGCCAACTCCGATACCCTAAGGCCGGTAGAAAAGAGGGTTTCCAGTATGGCGTAATCCCGTAGTCGTAAAACTTCGTTCTTTTCCTGGGCGGTCGCGTTCAAAAGCCGGTTTAATTCGCTATCTTCCATAAACTCTATTTGCCGGGCCGGGTTTTTGGGTAATTCAATTTTTTCCGGAGCAAGAGTTTTTATATCCTGCTTTACCAAATATTTTAAAAAGGCTCTTAGCGCAATAAGGTGGTAGTTTTGCGTAATGAGTTTCAGGCTTTGGCCTTTTTCATCGCTGAACCTGTTTAAAAAGAGGCGATACCGCTTAATGCTCTCAAGCGTTATGTCCTCGGCTTTGGAAATATGTTGGCTTGCCGCAAAGCTGCCAAAGCGTCTCAGGTAGTGGTCGTAACTTCTAAGAGTCCTGGGGCTATGGTTTTTGCCAATTTCGCAATATTCCAAAAATTCAGTTATGGAATTTTGTAGCGCCGTAATTTTTGGTTTTTCTTTCGGCATGAGTCGTGAGAATATATAATTTGCGACACATATAGTATATCACACAAATTTTAATTTTATTCAACCAATTCTATTTCTAGACAGCCAGGCTTTAAAGCTATAAAATTCACTTGCGGCAATGGTAAATAAGCCGCGAAGTATTTTATATGGTGTTACTTATTTCTCACAAACATTTATATTCCACCCGCCGGCTCTTGGAGGAAGCGGAAAAAATTGGCTTGGCAATTGAAGTTTTGGACCCGGAAGATTTGCTTGGCGGTAAAAAGCCGGACCCATCGCATTACCAACTTTTATATGTTAGAAGCGCTTTTGCCCATAAATCGGCCGCCGCGCTGCCCGCAATTGTTAATTTGGCCGGACAATTTGAGAAATTTGGCAAGCCGGTTATAGACTCGGGCATTTCGAGAGGAAATTTGGCGCTCGGTAAATGGCATGAGTATACAAAACTAAAAGCCGCGGACATTCCTGTGCCGGTTACAGTGCCGTTTTTGGAATGTTCTAATGAGCAGTTGTCCAATAAAATTTTAAAATGGATTTATGGCATGAAAGCCAGGGACGTATTTTTTATTGGCAACCGCAATGAGGCCGAGGGTATTTTGCCAAAACATCCGTTTTCCGAATGGCTGGTGCAGGACTACATTGCGGCTGAGTGGGAATACAAAGTGGTTTGCGTGGGTTTTAAATCATTACCCGTAGTGGTAAAATATAAAAGCAAAACAAATGCTTTGGGTATGGATTTTAATTCTTACAGTATTTTGAAAGCTGAAAGCTTGCCTAAAGTTGTGGATCTTGCGCAAAAGGCTTCGAAAGCGCTTGCCAGGGAGCTGGTTAAGGTAGATATTGTAGAAGCCAGTGGGCGGTTGTATGTATTGGAAGTAAATAGAAATCCTGGACTTTCGGATTTTGAAAGGGCATCAAAATATAACGCATTTGGGAAATTTGCGACCTATTTGCAGGCAATTTGCCGGAAACAGCCGGTTTTGGTATAATATAGCCACTTACATTAATCCACGAAATGGTCAAAAAGCCAATAATTTGTTTACAGTAATTTATACTGGCAATTAAGGCTACCATTTTTGTGTAGAAGGATACTTTTATCCATGCTTACTCCCAAACAAAAGAACGCGCTAATAAGAAAATATCAAATCCATAAGGACGATACCGGCAGTCCAGAAGTGCAGATTGCGATTTTGACGGAAGAAATTAAGCAAGTGTCCGACCACTTAAAAATCCATAGGAAGGATAATCATTCCCGCCGCGGGCTTTTGAAAATGGTGGGTAACCGCCGCCGCTTGCTGCGTTACTTAAAAAATGAAGACGCCAAACGCTGGGAAAAATTGTCGGAAAAGTTAAAATTAAAAATGGTTGAAACGGCGGAATAGGACAAAGCAATTTTCATGAATATTACAGGTATTGATGTTAACCAGTTTGAAGAGCAATGGACAAGGCTTGGCATGGAGATTTGCCAGGCTGTTTATACCAATCCCGAAACCCAGGCCATAAAGGCCGCCTTGGTAAAAAATGGCTTTTTGACCTTGGAAGAAAAAAGCAAGTTTATAGACATATGCGACAAAACCAAATACGAGCTTATTTATTCCAAACATGGGCCGGAAGGCAGTGAAGGCTATAAGCGTTTTAGCGAAGCGTGGAAACTTTGGTTTCAGACCAAAGGCGTGGAAAGCCAGCAAAACCGCGGACAGCGAAACAGCGTAGACCATATTTTGTTTGGCAGTACGCCGGATCCGGTGCAATTTTTGTTGCATTTTGAACACGAAATAATGGGAAGCATGAAAGATATGCAAAAGCCGGAAGGCGTGGGATAGGAACCGGGACAGATGTTTGTAAAATTTTAAAGCATTAATGTTCGCAAAAGGTTGGCGAATCGCGCAGACTTTATATAAGTCTCGTATATTTGCCAGTCTTTTGAGACAAAAGGATATAGAATGGAAAGTAAAAAAATTATTTGCAAAGTCGGTGAAGGCGAATATATTTTCGAAACCGGCAAGCTTGCCGGCCAGGCTGACGGAGCCGTACTCGCTCGTTTGGGAGATACGGTGGTTTTGGCAACGGCCATTATGAGCAAAGAGGTTAGGGACGGAATAGATTTTTTCCCCTTACTTTTGGATTATGAGGAGCGACTGTACGCGGCCGGTAAAATTAAAGGCTCGCGCTGGATTAAAAGAGAAGGCCGCGCCACGGACGACGCTATATTAAAGGGGCGGGTTATAGACAGAACTTTAAGGCCGCTTTTTCCGGAAGGCATGAGAAACGATGTGCAGGTAACTGCCATGGTGCTTTCCATTGACGGCGTAAATGAGCCGGACATGGTGGCGGTAAATGCCGCCAGTATGGCTTTGGCTATTTCCCGAATTCCCTACGACGGGCCCGTGGCCGGCGTAAGAGTTGGAAAAGTGGATGGACAATATGTAATAAATCCTACTCAGGAACAACAGGCACAGTCTACTATGGATTTAATAGTTTGCGGTACCGGCGAGCATATTATTATGGTGGAAATGGGTGCTAAGCTTGTAAAAGAAGAGGAGATAGTGGAAGGCATTAAATTTGCGCAAGCCTCGTTAGGCACGCTGGTCAAATGCCAAATGGATTTTGCCAAACAGGTGGGCAAGGCCAAGAGCGAACCCGTAATAGTTAAACCAAACGACGCGGTAATGGAAAAAGTTAAAGAGCTATTAACTGACGAAAAAATAGACGCCGCGGTTTACGTAACCAATAAAGAAGAACGGGAAGCCAATATTGCTAAACTGGAAAAAGAAGTTACCGAAGCGGTTAAAGCCGCGGTAGGGGACATTTCCGGTGTTAACGTGGAAAAGGACGTCGCAAGTTCAGTAGATAAAATTTTAAAGAAATATCAGCAAAAGCAAATTTTGGAAAAAGAGCGCCGCGTGGACGGCCGAAAATTAACCGAAACCCGTCCCATTACCTGCGAAGTGGGTATACTACCGCGCACGCACGGCAGCGCGCTGTTTACCCGCGGCGAAACTCAAGCGCTTACTGTGGTAACTTTGGGTAGTAAGGGCGATGAGCAAATGTTGGACGGTATGGAAGACCCAACTGACGGCCGCGCCAAGCGCTACATACATCACTATAATATGCCGGGCTATAGCGTTGGCGAAGTGGCTCCGCTTCGGGGGCCGGGCCGGCGCGAAATTGGCCACGGTATGTTGGCCGAAAGAGCCGTTGAAGTGGTTTTGCCCGAACAGGAAAGTTTCCCTTACACTATGCGCCTGGTGAGCGAAATTATGTCTTCTAACGGTTCTACCTCTATGGCTTCCACCTGCGGCAGTACTTTGGCGCTTATGGACGCGGGCGTGCCTATTACGGAAGTAATTGGCGGCTGTGCCATGGGTTTGGTAATGGATGAAACCAACCCCAAGAATTTTAAAGTTTTAACCGACATTGCCGGCATAGAAGATTTTAACGGCCATATGGATTTTAAAGTTACGGGTTCGGAAGCGGGTGTTACTGCGCTGCAATTGGATATGAAGCTTAAAGGTTTAAGCGCGGACATTTTGGCACAGGCCCTTGAGCAGGCTAAGCCCGCGCGCATTCACATTATTTCTAAAATGAAGGAAGCTTTGCCAGTTCCCAGGACCGAACTTTCCAAGTATGCTCCGCGCATAACTTCGTTTAGAATTAAGCCCGACAAAATACGCGAAGTTATTGGTCCGGGCGGTAAGGTTATTAACGAAATTATTGCTACTTGCGGTGGCTTAAAAATAGATATAGAAGATGACGGACTTGTTATGGTTTGCGGCACCGATGCCGCTATGGCGGAAAAAGCCGTAAATTGGATTAAAGACATTGTCCGCGAAGTGGAGCCGGGCGAAGTGTTTGAAGGCAAGGTAACCAGGCTAATGGACTTTGGCGCGTTTGTGGAAGTTTTACCGGGCAAAGAAGGCTTGGTGCATATTTCGCAG
>CAZPRQ010000054.1:0-6309 GCA_964589415.1 uncultured Candidatus Saccharibacteria bacterium | reverse complement strand
CTGCCGCCGCCGCTTGCGGCCGCGGCCACTTCCACGCCCGCGCCAGTGCGGGTGTAGCTTTGCAAAGCGCCGTAGGCGTAAAAACTTCCGGGGTCTGACTGGTTATTGTATTCGGTTTTTATCCAGCCGGCGCTGCGGGCAGTTCCGGCAACGCGGACTTCGTCTATATAACCGCCAAAGGTATAACCCGCGTCCAAACTTTCGCCGATGCTTATGCCGGCGGACGCGGTTGCCGTAAAAGCGCCGACCGTGGAGGAGGTGGTAGCGTCGGGCAAGCCGTTTATGTAAAAAGTTTTTACGCCGCTTACTGAATCGTAAACACCGGAATAATAATACCAAACATTGGATTTAGGCGCGGTGCCGCAAATGGTCTCGCGCGAACCCGTGTCGCCGGTGGAAGCATCACGAGTCATAAAGGCTATGCGGGAACTTGTGCAATCGGTCGCGAATAAGCCCAGGGTAAACCGCCACCAGTTGCCGGATGTCGCGTCGCTGTAAAAAATTTGCCAGTCATCCAGCGTGGCAAATTTTACCCAGGCGGAAAATGTATATTGCGTTTTAGACGCGACGCTGGTAGTCGCGTTTGTACCCAGGGAAATATAGCGGTTATGAAGGGGCGCAAAATTCGCCCCACCATCTATCATTCCGGCCGCGGCGGTAGAGCCGGTATTAGTGCCGGTATTTAGGTTTGTGCTGGAATCGGACATACTTAAAGTTGTGCCGTCTTTTAAATGGTACACACCCTTAAAATTACTCTCCCAAGTGGCGGTTACCGCTTGCTGATCAGAAGCGCCGCTGTTGCCAAAATACATATAAATAGGGGTGTCCGATGTGCCCGAAAGCGTGGGAATTTCCACCCAAATAATAGTTTCACCGGTGGAAGAAGAATATTTTTCTATTTCGTGGTCAAGTTTTGTGGTGCCATTGGAAGAAGTAAATAAAATGTCTGTGCCGTCAGTTTTGCCCACCTTGCCGCCGTGCGAAGTGTATTTTAATTCCGAATCGGTTACGCTAAAGAGCATTGGGAAGTTGGACAGGCTCGATGACGCGACCTGGTTTTTATTTATGGTGATCTGTTTCCTATACCCCCAGGAAGAATTGTACCAAGAAACACCAGTGGCGGAAGCGGCGGGCAAACTGGACACGGTCTGTATGCTTAAAGAACCATAAGCGTAAAAACTTCCAGGGTCTGACTGATTATTGTATTCGGTTTTTACCCAACCGGCAGTCCTGGCCGAATCGGAAATTCTAAATTCGTCTATCCAGGTATCTACGGCATCGCCGACTATCATTCTTTTATTTCCGGTTTGCGCGCCAAGCGCGCCTATGGAAAAAGTTTTATCCAAAACGCCGTCTACATATATGGACAGGTTAGTGCCGCTGTCCCCATTTTTGACCGCAGTAAGCAAGTGCCACTGGCCATAATCTACATCGGTATTGCCAATGCTGTCGCCCACGCCCGATATAGTAAAAGTAAATTTGTGCGCGTTGGTTTTAGTTAACATCCAATAGTTGCCGGAAGTACCGTTTTCCCACATATATGGCCAAGAAGTGCTAGGCTCTGCCCTCCTGTACCACATAGACGTGGTAATGTTAGTAGTGGAATTTAGGGACGCGTTGTCAGTAACGGTATAGTAGGCGCCGCCGCCTCCGCGGAATTTTACCGTACCGCCAATTTTGCCCGTAGCCTGATCGCTGGAAATTTGACTGGCATTCACCCCGTCGTTGTTGTTACTGGTGCTATCGATGGAGTTGTCATCCCAATACTGCGCCATATGCCAAACCAATTTGTAGTTACTGTCCCAGGTGGAAGTAATGGCCTGCTGGTCGCTTGCGCCCGAGTTACCAAAGTAGATGTATAAGGTGGTATCGCTGGAGCCTGAAAGAGAAGGTACCTGTACCCAAATAATGGTTTCGCCGGTGGATGACGAGTATTTTTCTATTTCGTGGTAAAGCTTGGTGCTGCCGTCGCTTGATGTAAACAAAATGTCCGTGCCGTCGGTTTTGCCCACCTTGCCGCCAAAGGAAGTGTATTTTAAATCCGTGTCGGTAACGCTTATTAAAACCGGGAAATTGGTCAGCGCGGTGGAGGTGGCGACTTTGTTTTTATCTATGGTAATGGGCTTCCGGTATGTCCAGCTTGAATTGTACCACGCGGCTTCGGCCGGTTTGTCGCTTTTTAAAATAAAATAGCCGCCGGCAATAATAAGCAGGCCGAAAAAAGCCAGTGTAAGGGGCAAAAAGCGGTTAAATAATTTTGATTTGGAAAAAATGGACATAATTTATTTTAGCATAGATTGCCTTACAAGGGTTCCCCTTGCGCGGCGCAAGGGGAACCCTTGTAGCTACTTACCTAAATTATAAAGTTGTTTAATTTCGCTGGCGGTAAGCGCGCGGCTTGCCCCGTTAGAAGTCGAACTTCTAACGGGGTGAATGGATGTGGATTCTTAATCACTTTCCCATGTTATATAATTGTAAAACTTCACTTGAGCTTAATGCCCTGTTGTATACACGGACTTCGTCTATTGAGCCGCTATAAAAAAATCCCGCGTCAACTTTACATAAATATAAACTCCCGCCTCGATTACCCACTTGAATGCCGGTTGTAACTTGAGCACCGTCAATATAGCCGTAATAATTAGTCCCATCCCAAGTCATTACTATATGATGCCATTCATTGGGCTTCCAAGACGCAATAGAAACGGCCGACTGGTTGCCTGCTCTAAAATAAAGCGAGCTACCGCTCCATTGGAATATATCAAAATTGGAATCTATCCAGCCTTGACTGGCATCGGTACTGTCGGGCTTAACCCAAAGGCTATAAGACCCCGTGGATGCGGCGGCGGCAATGTCCGGCAAAGTGACCTGGTCGTCCGTTGTACAGTACCAGCCTTGGCCAATCCTTCCTGCGTCCGCGCGGCCGCCGGAATTGTCGCCATTATTATTGTTGCCGCTCACGTCCAAAATTTCCGCGGTAGTGGAAGCCATATTCAAATTATTGCCGTTAAAACTCCACGCGCCCACCAACCCGTCCGTAATTCGACTGTTAGTATTGGCGTTAATTGTAGTTTCGTTTTGTTTGTATAAATTTAATATTTCCGCGGCCGAGAGCGCGCGGTTGTAAACTCGCACATCATCAATCAATCCGGGAAAATAAAATACTCCTATATCTACCCAACAACCTATGGAAGCGTTCATTGCGTCAGGGGGCGTATAGGTGCCGGAAGAAGAATTGCTTAACACGCCGTTAATATACACCTTGGTTGCGGTGCCTTCTATAGTGCCTACCACATGATACCATTGACCTACGGAAATTGTTGCTGCAGAATTTACCGTACCGCTCGGATGCGGCCGCAGCTGAACATATCCGCTGGAGAGTATGCTTAAAAACATACCTTTACTATTTCCCGAATAATTGCTAAAAATATCACCTCCTACGTTGCCATCGCTGGGCAATGAACTTAATTTTACCCAAGCAGTATAGGTTCCATCCTGAGGACGCAAAGTGGCAGATGTTCCCAAATTGATGCAGCTACTTGTTCCATTAAAACTCAAAGCTTTTCCGCGTTTTCCATTGGCCCAAGTCCCGCCGGTGATAGCACCAGTGTTGCCGTTGCCGCTACTATCCCCCGCTGTTACCCCTCGGCCTTCGTCCAATGGCCAGTAGCCAACGAGGCCCCGTTCGCTTACGGCTTTACGGGTTACTTGTCCGGAGCGGTAAAGATTGGAGACGTCGGTTGAGGAAAGCGCGCGGGAATAGACGCGCACATCGTCTATGAGGCCGTCAAATGGAAAATACAAAGTAGGTTCACCGTATGACATTTTTCCGATATTCAACACTTCACTATATTTATAAACTATCGGACCGGAAATTGAAGCGGCTGATGAGTTCCTTAAAACACCGTCGACATAAATATACGCCGTGGTCTGGTCGTAAACTCCTACAACGTGATGCCAATTAGCCGTATCTGTGTAAGCTGTACCCGGACTCGCCTCGCAACCGTCATTTGCACTATTTGTATTAATAGAAAAATAAACGTTACCTTGGTAAAGCGAGATTGAGTACCCGGAACAATAACTGTCCCTGCCTTGGTTAACAATATACCTGAAATTGCTTGGCGCGGTATCGTCAGCTTTCATCCAGGCGCTGACGGTTACTGAAGTAGGAGCACCCAGCGTTCCGGATGTTTTTAAATAATCCGGAGTACTTCCATTGAAGGATAGTGCTTTTCCTCGCTTTCCATTTACCCAAGCAGGACTTCCATAAAATGTTGCCGTATTCCCATTCCCGCTCATATCCCCTGCCAGCGTTCCCGCTCCTTCATCTAACCCCCAGTACCCCACAAGACCAAGGTTGTTGGGGGCTTTGGTTAAAGTGGCAGCGCGGACGGGGGTGGGCGCGTGGAAAAAAGTGGCGATGATGGAAAGGGTTAAGATTGTTGTTAGAAGTTTACGCATTGAAGATATAAATGCCTAATTACTAATTTCTAATGCCAAATCAATTACTAATTTCCAATGACTAATCGCTTGAGCTGCGAAAAATTTTGTTAAAAATAAGGTTTAATTCTTTGGCTTCTTTCCATAGCACACGAGCCCTGTCTGACATTGTTGGAACTGCAACTGCTGACATTCTTAAAAAATGCATTGATTCTCTTGACTCCTTTTTACAAATCCCGATTTTATGTCTGAAATCTTTTTTACTCTCGGCGTTATCGGCTTCACAGTAATTTGCACCGACAGATGTGCCACAGTCAACAAGCTGGCCGATTATAGGCCTTGTAATTTCGTTCTTAGGCATATCCTGGCAAAATTTAATAATATCCTCGCCAAATTTAGAGGTTCTTTCTTCGAGGTCGTATTTGTCTTCATCATTAGGCATTTATGAATTAGTAATTGATTAGGAATTAGTAATTCGGCATTAGAAATTAAATACTTATTCAGCCGGAGCGGGTTCAGAGGCGAGAGGCGGTGTTGGCTCCGGCGTAGGGACAGGTTCTTCCGCCGAGACCGGAGCGGGTTCAGAGACTGGAGCCGGCTCCCCTACCACCGGCACGGGTTCCCCGGAAGGCACGGGATCTTCTGGAGTCGGAACTATTATTTCTTCCGTGGGCGAACTGCTTGGTCCGGTTATTATTTGCGGGGCAGGACTGGAGCCTATTCCCAAACTTGATTGAGATTCCGTAGCTTCGGGCTGTATTAGAGCAACCCAGTCAAAACTTACTTCACTACCCACGGGCTGACTGGTAGTAATAGTAAAGCCCGTCTCGTCTTTTTGGGTAATGCCATAGAAGAAGCTTGGTAATCCATTTAGCGTTATTACCACTTTTGGAACATACGGATATGGCGACTGGAAAGTTATTCGAGTCTGGTTATCTCCAGCTTTTATTATAGCGGTGCCGGCGGTATCCTTCGCGACCGCTATTTTACCCCCAAATGTCGCCACGCCAGTAGCACTAATGGTGAAGTAAGTTTGGCTGCCGCGCTGCACGGTTAAAATGCTTTGGGAAGTAATTGTGGCTGAAGCCAAAATACTCACGCTACCCTGATTGTCTATAAGCAGCCTGTTGGAACCGTTTTGCTGCAGTTGGAGCAAATCACCGGTTCCTTTCTGATCAATGAGGAACGAATTGGTCAGCCCCGAGCCTGTCGAAGGGTTTGTTGATGACGCGACATTGCCGGTTAGCTGGCCGTCATTTTCACCAAGCACAAAAGTGTTATTAATCATTTGGAAGCCAGGTTTTATGAAAACCAGTACCGTGCCGCCAATGGGATCGGTGCCATTTGGCGTTGAACTAGCGTTCGGCTTAAAGTCTTCCAGCGCCACGCCCAAGACATAGCCGCTTCTGGTGGCTTTCATGCCGTAGCCGGAAAATTGCGCGGAAGTGGTAATAAAGTCGCCGACTTTAATTTCGCCGTTTTCGTTGGTGGCTTTGACCGGCACGCGGCCGACTAAACCGACAATCTTTTTAAACTGGTTGGCTTCATTCCTGCCGCCCGGGTTGTTTCCAATAAAGGCTGGCTGGCTGGAAACTATACCTAAAATTTTGGTGTCGTAGGCTTTAGTGCTCTTCATGACAGCGCTTACAAGAGTGGATGTGGAAGAAAAATTATTGACATTTGTAGTGGAGGCATTCCCCGCGCCCGAATCCGCTCCGCCGGACAAATTATCCAACCCGGAAATTATGGTAGATGTAGATGAAGAAGAAAGTCCGGCTTCAGTGAGGGCGGCAAGCAGTAATCTTTCCTCGGTGGTAGTTGCAACCACAATGTCTCCGGGTTCTATGGTAGTGTCAAAGGTGTCAAAGTATT
>CAZPRQ010000053.1:0-6510 GCA_964589415.1 uncultured Candidatus Saccharibacteria bacterium | reverse complement strand
AAAGTATCGGATAACCGATACTTTTTGTTTTGTTAGATGGGTTTTTTATATCACGGAAAGTCTGAGGTAAAAAATTACACGCAAAATCCGGTGGAATCCTTCTTTATTTGCTATAATATAGGTATCAAGTACTCCTCAAACATGAACAAAAATACGCGCATATTTATAGCCTTTATTTTATTAGTCGGTGCCGGGCTTGCCCTAACCATTTTTAAAAAACCGTCTTCTAATTCCATATCGAGTCCAATGCCGCCTTCTGCCAATGCAGTAACCTCCACACCCGGAAGGACCACTGCCAATGACAATGTCGGTAAGGTGGAAGGCGCCAGCGTTTCCGAAAGCGGATTGTACCAGCACCAAAACCCTGCCTTTGAATTTAAAGTCCCGGAATGGTATTTTTTAGGGCGGATGGATGAAGGTGACGATGGCGAAGCGTTAATAGTCCAGTCTGCATCAGCCACCATAGCTCAAATTTTTATTAGCCAATACCCGGCAAACGCCACATTAACCCCGGAAAAAATAAAAGCCGAACAACCAGAACTGGAAATGTTAAATGCCAAACCATATTCCATAAACGGCGTTACAGGAGTGTATTTTGAAAATCATGTAAAGCAGGGTTGGAATATTATGAACATTTGGTTCAATAAAGGAAACCGCTTGTTCCAAGCAACTGCCTATTTAGAAAACAAACAACAATTGGAAGCCGTATTAAGCAGTTGGAAATGGTTACCCGAGTAAAGCCCAAATTCCATGAAAACAAAAAAACATATTGTCATAGTCGGAGCTGGATTTGGCGGGCTGCAAACTGCCATAAGCCTTTCCAAACGCATGGGTACTTTGGTCGACATTACGCTTGTAGATAAGCATGATTACCATTTATTCAGCCCCAATTTGTATGAGGTAGCCACGTCGGGTGAAGATTTAACAAATCTTTCGGAGCTCCGGCAGCATATTGTTGTGCCAATTTCCAGAATTATTTCCGGAACCCATATACGTTTTGTGCAAGCGGAAGTTGAAAGTGTAAACCAAAAAGCGCGTGAAGTAGGGCTTGGGGTTAAAATTTTACCCTATACTACTTTAGTCATCGCGTTAGGTTCGGTTAACGATGACCACGGAACTTTAGGTGCCAGTGAGTTTGCCATGCCGCTTAAAACCTTGTCAGACGTTTTTCGTATTCGGAACGCCATAGAATTCGCTTTTCAGGCCCACAGGCAGGATCCCGTAAAGAAGCTTATAAGAATTGTCGTGGCCGGTGGGGGATACACGGGAGTTGAATTTATTACCGAGCTGGCTTCAGCCGTTCCATTTTTAGCATGGAAAAATTCCATTCCAAGGCATAAAATTGAGCTTGAAATTATAGACAGCGAAAATGTGCTAATTCCCGGTTTAAATGAAAAGTTAAGCAAAGACGCAAAATTTAGAATGCAGGAATTAGGCATACGGGTCAGGTTAAATGAAAAAATTACGAGAGTGGACAGACAGTTTGTTGAGTATAAATCCGGAGAAAGAGAGACTTACGATGTATTGGTTTGGGCTGCCGGTGTAAAAGCATACAACTTGTCTTTTGCCAACCCGGTGGTGTTGGGAAAGCAGGGGCGTCTGGTTGTAAACGAGTATTTACAGCTCAAAGAACATCCGGAAATCTATGCCGTAGGCGATATGGCCGCTGTGCTTAACTGTGACGGGCAGCTGGCGCAATGTTCTGTTCCGGACGCGTGGGAGCAGGGTGGTTACGTAGCCTATGCCATAGAATGCGCCTATTACAATAGAAGACCGCGTATTTATCATTCTAAACCTCATGGTTTTATTGTGACTCTGGGGGGTAAATGGGCTATCGCGACCAATAAATATGTGTATTTGAAGGGTATGGTAGGCTATATTGTGCGCTTATTTGTCCATATGCGTTATTATGCCCGTATACTTGGTTTTTTTACCGCCATTAAACAAATTTATGGCCAAGCAGATGTGTTTGGTAAAAATGATTTATAAACTATGCCACCGTATACTATTATTTTTGATTTTGATGGTACTTTAGCAGATTCCCTGCCGGCATGGTTATCGTGCATAAATAACCACGCCAATAGGTATGGTTTTCGTAAAATTTTACCTCAGGATTACATTAAATATCGTAACGAAACGGGTGTAAAAACCGGCGCGGAGTTAGGCGTGCCGTTAATTCAATTGCCAAGTATTGCCATAAAGTTGAAAAAAGCCTTCGCGCAGGAAATTCCTAAACTCTTATTGCACCCGGGTTTAAAAAAAGTATTGGAGCGTCTATATCCGCAAAATGAGTTGGGTATTTTAACATCGCATTCAACGGAAAGCATTAGGAATTTTTTGATTAACAATGGCGTGGAGGATTTTTTTAAATTCGCGAACAAGGAAAATCTTATTTTTGGCAAAAATCAGGCCTTAAAAAAAATAATATACGGTCGCGGCCTAAATCCGTATAATTGTTGTTATGTAGGTGACGAAATTTGCGACATAAACGCGGCCCGGGACGTAGGAATTAAAAATATTTCTGTTACCTGGGGTATGCATAGCCGTCAGGCACTGGAAAAATTTACGCCAGACAAAATGGTGGATTTTCCTTATGAATTAATTCGAGCTCTGGAAAATTAAGTACAGTTTAGTAAGAGAGTAAGAGAGGGTCATCCTCTCGGAGAAACGGAGAGGATGACCCTCTCTGGTTGACCCTCTCTAGTCTCAGCACTATGAGGTATCGAGACTACAAAAACTTTGCTTCAGGCCAGTGCTATCATCTTTATAACCGGGGTGAGGGCAAACAAGATATATTTTTGGATGACGATGATCGTCGTTTCTTTTTAATGCGTTTAAAAGAATATCTTTGGCCCGATAAAGTCCAAACTAAGCCCTCGATAGGAGGTTATATAAGAAAACCATTACCGCCAGGAAGCTTTAACTTGCTTGCGTACTGCTTAATGCCGAATCATTTTCATTTATTAATTAAGCAACTCACCAATCTTAGCATAAGCAAACTAATAGCTCGTGTTTGTACGAGCTATTCGGTTTATTTCAATAAAAAATATGAGCGTGTTGGGCATGTATTTCAGGATCAGTACAAAGCTGTATTAGTTGAACATGATAGTTATTTAACTTGGCTTTCCGCTTATATTCATGAAAATCCAAAAGTGGCTGGTCTGGTTTCCAATTTGGAAGATTACACTTGGAGCAGTTACAAAGATTATTTGGGTTTAAGGCAAGGGACTTTATGCAATAAGAATTTATTTTAGGAATGTTTTCCGGCCGAGCTTAATATAAGCAATTTGTGGAGGGTCTTACGAGAAAATTAAGCAGCGGAAAGATATTCAGCGTTTATTGTTAGATCAAGCCTAGAGGGTCATCCTCTCGGAGAGGATGACCCTCTAGTTGTGTCCCCAATCAGCTTGGGGATTTTTGATTTGACCCCGCCCTTTTGATGCAAAAAAGGCGGGGTCAAGGAAAAAATCCTGAAGCATGGGACAAACTATTCAATGTTATCAAATATTTGGATAATCAAATTCGTAGAGAAACTCAAAAAATAATAAAAGATCCGGAGAAAAAAACCGAGTAAACTTACTCGGTTTTCTTTTTATATACTTTCCTCGGTTTTGGAGGATTGTCCTTCCAATGTTGCAAAGCCTCATCAAGCTGTTGCTGGTTTTCGGGTTTGGTATTCATAATAAAGTTGCAGTCAGGGAAGCGGTTGCAGGCAAAAAAGGTTTTTCCGCGTCCGCGGGATTTCCGTTCTACGACGTCTCCGATGGAACAGTTTGGGCATTTAAAGCCGGTTTTGTTCCAAATTTTAGAAATGCCTTTGCATTCCGGATACCTTTTGCAACCCAGGAAAAACCCAAACCGTCCGCGTTTTACGCTCATCTCCCCGCCGCAAATCGGGCATTTTTCGTCCTTTGTCTTTGCGGTCAGCTCATCAATCTTTGCCTTTTCCTCGGGCATGGGCTGGGTAATTTTGCTTTCCGGATCCGGGCAGGCGAGGAATTTTCCGTTGCGCCCGAATTTTATTATCATCATTTTACCGCAGTGCGCGCAGGGTGTGGTGGAAATTTCTGTTTGCTTTTCCACGCTTTCCATTTTTTCATCCAAATGTTTTTTAAACGGGCCATAGAATTCCTTGCAGACTTCCTGCCATTTAATTTTGCCTTCGGCAATGTCATCTAACTCTTCTTCAATGTGGGAAGTAAAATTAATATCCACGGTTTCCGGGAAATGCTCAACAAGTAAATCGTTGACTAAAATGCCTTCTTCGGAGGGGTGGTATTTTTTTTCAATTTTTTCCACATAACCTCTGTCCTGAATGGTCGTAAGTGTGGGCGCGTAAGTAGAAGGCCGGCCTACGCCGTGGGCTTCTAGGGCTTTAATCAGCGTGGCGTCCGTGTAGCGGGGGGGAGGTTCGGTAAAATGCTGCAAGGGGAGCAGTTCGTGGAGTTTGAGTTTTTCGTCTTTTGATAATTCAGGGAGACTGCCTTCAATTTCGTCCTCGGCTTTTTCGTCTGTGCCTTCGGTATAAGCGCGGATAAAACCGTCAAATTTTACAATTTGTCCGTTGGCTCGGAATAGATATTCCTTATTAGCTCCCTCCCCAGGACTTGGGGAGGGTCGGGGAGAGGTCGATAAAGATTTTGCCGCGCTAATATCCACCGCGGTTTGTTCTAAAATAGCCGGAGCCATTTGGCAGGCTATGGTGCGCTTCCAAATAAGGTCATAAAGCCTAAGCTGGTTTCTGTCTAAAAATTCTTTAACATCCTCGGGTTTTCTGGAAACTTCAGTCGGACGAATGGCTTCGTGCGCTTCCTGGGCGCCTTTGGATTTATTGGCATAAGTTTTAGGTTTTTCCAGCGTGTACTCTTTGCCAAAAATGCTTAAAATTTCTTTATGTATCCCATCTAGTGCCGACTGGGCAAGATTCAAGCTGTCCGTGCGCATATAGGTAATAAGTCCGGTGTGGCCTTCAGCCCCGAGTTCCACCCCCTCGTAAAGTCTTTGGGCCAGCATCATGGTTTGTTTGGCGCTAAAGCCCAGCTTTCTTGCCGCTTCCTGTTGCATTGTGGATGTGGTAAAAGGCGCGGCCGGATTTCGGTTTACTTCCTTGGTTTGGATGTCTTTGATTTGGTATTCGGCTCCGGTTAAATCCGACACAATTTTTTTGGCATCTGCTTCGTTATTCACATCCATTTTGCCCAGTTTTTTGCCGTTGATTTCGTGGAGCTTGGCGACGAAAGTGCGTTCATCATCAACCTCTCCCGCCCCGACAGGTCGGGGCACCCTCCCCTCGCCAGGGGAGGAAAATTTTGATAGCTTCGCTTCTACGCTCCAGTATTCTTCCTGCTTGAAGGCTGTGATTTCGCGTTCACGTTCAACTACTAACCTCACAGCAACGGATTGTACGCGCCCCGCAGAAAGTCCAAAGCGGATTTTGCGCCACAAAAACGGCGATAATTCGTAGCCTACTAATCTATCTAGTATTCTTCGCGCCTGTTGGGCGTCTACCAGGTTCATATCTATAGAGCGGGGATTTTTAAGCGCGTGTTCTATAGCAGTTTTGGTGATTTCGTGGAAAGCAATGCGCTTTACCGGCTGTTTGGGGTTGTCCATTTTAAGGCCCAAAGCTTCGGCCAAATGCCACGAAATAGCCTCGCCTTCGCGGTCTTCATCAGTCGCTAATATTATTTCCGTGGCATTTTTGGCAAGTTTTTTGAGTTCCGCAATTACCGGCTTGGCTTTAACCGGCACTAAATAGTGGGGCTCAAAGTTTGCTTGGGTATCTACCCCCATTTTGCTTTTGGGCAAATCCCGCACATGGCCCATGCTCGCTTCCACATTAAAAGCTCCCGCGGTAAAGCGAGTGATGGTTTTAGCCTTGGTTGGACTTTCTACTATAATAAGAGGCTTGCTCATGAACTGATGACTAATAATTTATAACCCATAACTTTTATCCGATGCAATCATTATAAGTTGTCAATTGCTCATTATGAGTTTACTTTGGAGAGTTTAACCATAAAAATTTTTTCTGTCAAATGACATCACAATAATTTATATAAAAGAGATGTCATCCCGAGCGAAGTCGAGGGATCCCTAGACCTTGATTTTTATCCAGAGAGAGAGTATCCTAAAGAACAAACAAAATTCAGCAAGGGAAGGAGGTGAAATCAGAAATGCCCAAACATCACGATTCCGAGAATCGTCTGAAGATACGGCACCGGCGAGTTTTACAAAGACAACAACGCGAGGCTCGCCGAATTCAGAGTATCAGGTATTCGGGCATACCTGATGGATATTTGCGGGACAGCCGTCGAGATCGTCATCGTCTTTGAGACTTGTCAGCAACAGCTAGGGCGGTGCGAGTGACAGCGCACCGCCTTCCGATTTATTTCAAAAGAGCATTCGTTTCACCAATCCTTTCGAGGATTTTTTTTGTTTCTTCGGGTGTAGCTGGGCGGGGAGTAGAGTAGTTTTCAATTATTATGGGAACGAGCTCAATACTGTCTAAAC
>CAZPRQ010000052.1:0-6618 GCA_964589415.1 uncultured Candidatus Saccharibacteria bacterium | reverse complement strand
TATATTAACGACCACAAAAAAACATCACTTAAAGTGATGTTTTTTTGTGGTCGGGCTGCTGGGAATTGAACCCAGTCTACCTGCTCCCAAAGCAGGCGTACTACCGGTATACGACAGCCCGTAATTAAACTAGCATATTTGATTGTTAAACCTATGGAGCAGGCAGACCTTGGTCTATCCCGCCAAGGCGGGACGTACTACCGGTATATTTACCCCGTAAACAGCTCGCTGTTTTACTGGGGCGACAGCCCGTAATTAAGTTACCTCAACAAGAAATACCCAAAAAGCTTAACATTATATACATAAATAATCAATCGTAACGATCAAAATAAGGCCATGCCTTTAAGGCATGGCCTTATTTTTTTAATTAAACAAGTGCTTATTTTTCGGCAGTTTTTTTATATACTCATAAGCTTCTTCAGCGGTGTCTACCAAATGGTAAATATTCATGTCTTCTTTATCTATAGCTTTATTTTGCTTATATACGGTATTTTCAAGCCAGTCTATAAGCGGTTGCCAAAATTGGCGGTTAATAAGCACAATGGGTATGGGTTTTATTTTATGGGTTTGAATAAGCGTTACCATTTCAAACAACTCGTCCAAAGTTCCAAAACCGCCAGGAAAAAACACATAAACCTGCGAAGCAAACTCCAACATGACCTTTCTGGTAAAAAAGAAGGAGAAGCTTTCCGACTCCCTTACATAAGGATTTGTCCGCTGTTCGGTCGGCAAACGAATATTTATACCCACGGACTTTCCCCCGGCCTCAAAGGCCCCCTTATTTGCCGCTTCCATTATGCCCGGACCGCCTCCGGTCATGACAGTAAAACCCGCCTTTGCCAACTTTGCTCCCAATTTGGTGGCTTCTTCATAAACTCCGTTGGGCATATCGTTACGGGCGCTGCCGTAAATACTCACGCTCTTTTTATAATGACGCAAAAATTCAAAGCCGGCAATAAATTCCGCCATAATTTTAAATATCATCCAAGGCGAAACCTCATGTCCTAAAGTTCCCTTCCTAACAACTTTTTCCAAATGCTCAATGGGTTGAGCAGCATCTTTCTCTTTTTCTATATAAGCCATAGTATTACTTGCCTTTTAATTTTATTATTGCCCAAAAACCCTTAAACGCGTCTATGGCCCGGATATGCTTGCCTTGGATTTTGTTCCGGGGCGTATACTGAATAGGTGTTTCTATTATTTTACCACCTTTTTTAACTATTGTGGCAGCCAGCTCAGCTTCTATTTCAAAACCCTTGAATTTAAAAGAAATTCCTTGAATATATTTGCTCCTAACTAACTTATATCCGGAATACAAATCGCTTAAAGATGTTTTAAACAACAAATTAAAGGTCCAGGTTAATACTTTGGCCCCAATAACATAATGGAATCCCCTCTCAGGATAGCGCTTAATTCCCCGCCTCCCAAACACCCCGGCTATTTCCGGCTTCAAAGCCAGCAACAACTTTGCAATATCTTCCGGATTATACTCCAAATCGGCGTCCTGAATTACAAATACTTCCCCGCTCATGACCCTAAATGCCGATTGTATAGCTGCTCCTTTTCCCAAATTTTCGGAATGGTGAATTACACGAAAATCATCTTTTTCAGTAAATTGATCAATCAAAAAACCGGTATTGTCGGTAGAGCCGTCGTTAACAACAACAATCTCTTTTTCATAACCCGCAGTATCGGCCAACCGCACTCTACGCAAAACTTCTTCTATGGTAGCCGACTCATTATGCGCCGGAATAATTATAGATAATATTGCCATATTAGGGGGACTCCTCTATTCCAAATTGCCGCTTGGCAATTTCAAATTTGTTTATTATGCCCTTATTTTGTTCGTTACGTTTAAGCATAATAATTACGTATGAATCCACATATACCACTGCCCATTTTGAATCTTGAAGTCGGTTTTGCAAAAATTGCTGGCCCCAGGGCGTATAGTCGCGATGTGAAAAAAGAATGGAATTAAACTTATATTTGTCATCTTGTTCCTCCCATATATTATTATCCGTTTGCATAGGCTTGTAAATTTGTTCAAAAAAATCCACGCTATACGCCTCCGGCCGGTTGTCCACAAAAACTTTATCTTTTAAACCCAAAGAAAATATTGCGTACCCGCCAATATCGTAATTGTTAAACATTGGCCCACGAATTTTCCGCTCTTCATAGAACTCGGCAGCTTTGGCTACCCCCGGCAATAAACCAAGTCCGGTAACTGGCTTAAAAAGTAAAATTTGATTATAAACGCGTGACATTCCTATAAGCAAAACAAAAACAGCCAATGGGTATAAAACGGCTTTTTGCCAATTTAGAGAAATATTCGACCACGACAAATATTTACCTTGAAACAAAGTATAAATATTTCCCGCAATTACCGGCATTGCTAAAAAAGCAAAACTGGGAAAATGCCGAATTCCCAAATACCCCAAAATGCCAAAAACAATCATAATCACATTTCCAGAAATTGTACCGGAAGTAAAAAATTCACCGGCCTCTGCTAAACGCAAGCGGCAAATAACCCATTTGGCAAAAACCGCAATTACGCTTAATGCGGCTATGGCAAGCGCGGCTTTGTATAGGCCAAAGTTTAATGTAGAAGTTATGCCCAATTTTTCTAAAAATGCTATGGATTGATTTTCTACAATCATATACCCATACTGCCGAAAAATTTGGAAAGGATAGATAACTCCTTTAAAAAATGCCGGGTTGGCCAAAGCCGCCACAAAACATGCCACCCCTATTTTAGCCATACCATAAATCTCGCGGCCGCGAGATTTATGGTATATATAGCGGGCAGCCGCTTCCAGGAAAAAAATGCCTAAAATAAAAAATCCAAATACAAAGCCAATGTGCAAATTTACCCACAATAGCATAATAATGGGCAATAAAATTACCCATTTGCGCGAACTCTCAAGTTTCACTCCGGCCTTGGAACTGGCATTTAACGGACTGGCAATTCCAGTTAATACCCAAATAAAAATGCCTGAAAATAAATATGTAAACACCTCCGGCCTTACCTCTGCCCGGCTGGCCATGAGGGGCATAAACAGCAAAGCCAAGGCAGTGGCCAATAGCCAACCCCCTTTTTTTATGGCAAGAGAGTAAAACAAAGCAAAGGTTGCCTCGCAAAGCAGTACAAAAAATATTGATACCCCAGCAAAACCCCCAAGTTCATATACGGCATATAAAACCACGCCGCTGCCCCAATGGTGATTCACAAATCCCCTATCGGGCTCCGTATAAGAGTAATAATTAGTATACAGCACACCTTGACGCTGCTCGCTTGTTCCATTTACTAAGATATTACCATTGGCAATATGCCTCCCTAAATCCGCTGTAATTAAATCTATCTTATGGGCAACTAAAACCCCAAAGGCTGCCAAAATTCCTACAAAGACAACTATTTTACATAAATATAATATTTTTTCAACCATATTGTATTTTACCACACCGAATTAAAGTCCGCCGCTTAAAACCCCCCCTTATACAATAATAAGGTCAACCACTAATAAAGATAATCTAGTTTAACACAAAAAGCATCCGAATTCGGATGCTTTTTGTAAAATATATTCCTGGCTATTATTTTCTACCCTCATCTGTCTGGCTCTCAAATGCCGATATAAGCTGCTCTGTCATATTTGTAGCGGTGCGGACATTTGTGTCCATAAATATTACTTTAGCGCGTCCATCTTCCCCCAAATTTTTTATAGTGTCCAAATATTGGTTTAAAGTTAAAAGCGCCATAATTTCCCTGGAATTCTGGCCTGTGGCATTTTTAACAATTTCAATAGATTCTTTAAGTCCATTGGCTATGGCTTCGCGTTCTAGGGCTATACCTTCGCCTTGCAGACGCTTCCTTTCTTTTTCCGCTTCCGCTTCCCTCACAGCCTGGATATACACGGCATCCCCTTTATACTGCGCGGCCTTCTTTAGCTGCTCCGAAGCAACCACTTCGCTCATGGCCTGGGTAATGGTTACGGGAAAACTGACTTCCGTAATCTGAAAAGAGTAAATAATCATCCCCCATTCGGAAAATTGGCGCTCCAAGTCCCCTCGAATATGCGTGGCCAATTCTTCCTTTTTTTCTAAAATTCCTTCATGCGTTTCCTTAGCCACATAAGTCCGCAAACTATTTTCAATAATAGCGCCTATGGACTGGTTCCGGCTGGTTAAAGAATAAGAATATTTTTTTACGCTTTCTTCCAAAGGGTCCACGGCATAAATTAAGTTTGTGGATATATCCACAATAACTTTATCTTTGGAAGGATAGGAATTCTTTAACGAAAAATTTTGCTGCCTTAGCGTAACTTTTTCGGCCACCCGTTCAAGAAAAGGGATTTTAAAATTCAATCCCGCGGTCATAATGCGGTTAAAACGCCCCAAAAACTCAATCACATTTACCGTATTCTGCTGGACAATGCGGATGGAAGAAAGAAGGAGCAGTACAACAATAATTAAAATAATATATACAAGCATAGGTATTTCCATTATTAATTGTTCCCTACGGCCCAATTATAGCACCGTGCGCCAAAATAGCAATACTAAAGACAATGGTCATCTTTGACTGCCAAAGATGACCATTGTTTAGTTTATTTTCGGGCTTTTGATAACTTACGAAGCAGGTTTGTTTTGTCAGTACGCTCCTCCACCTTCGTCCGCCAAAGGCGGACTTCGGCGGACAAGCATGGAAACTTACTTTTTGGATTTGGAAAGTTTGCGTAATTGATTAACTTTATCTGTTTTTTCCCACGGAAATTTCACGTCCGTCCTGCCAAAATGGCCGTAGGCCGCAGTTTGTTCATAAATGGGGCGTTCTAAATTCAATTGCTTGATAATGTCAGCGGGTTTGAGCGGGAAAATCTGCTCGATAATTGTTTGCAAGCGTTCGTCGCCTATGCGGCCCGTACCATAGGTGTCCACAAAAACCGAAACCGGTTTAGCCACCCCAATGGCGTAAGCCATTTGGATTAGACATTTTTTAGCGAGGCCCGACGCTACAACATTTTTGGCAATGTAGCGCGCGGCATAAGCGGCACTACGATCTACTTTGGTAACGCACTTGCCGCTAAAAGCGCCTCCGCCGTGCGGCGCGTAACCACCATAAGTGTCCACAATAATTTTGCGTCCGGTAAGCCCCGCGTCCGCGGGCGGCCCGCCCAGCACAAACCTACCCGTGGAATTTATATAAATATTTACCTTCTTATTAAACCATTTACCAAGCACGGGCTTTATAACCTTTTCTGTAATATCGCTTCGCAATTTTTCTGTGGTAACTTCCTCGCTATGATGTGCTGCTATTACAACCGTGGTCACAGCTTTTGGCTTGCCGTTAATGTATTCAACTGTAACTTGGCTTTTTCCATCGGGACGTAAATACTGAAGCTTCCCGTTTTTGCGCACTTCGGCCAGCTTCCTGGTTAAACGATGCGCTAAAGATATTGGCAAGGGCATAAGTTCCTTGGTTTCGTCGCACGCAAAACCAAACATAAGACCCTGATCCCCTGCCCCCTGCTCTTTAAATTCGCCCTTGCCTTCATCTACCCCTTGGGCAATGTCCGGCGACTGTTCGTGAAGAGTGGAAATTACGCCAACATCGCTATAGCAAAAACCATACTCCGGCTTGTCATAACCAATTTTTTTTAAAGTCCTTCTGACAACTGCTTGAATATCCACATAAGCCTTGGTACGCGCCTCCCCGCCCACCACCACCAAGCCCGTGGTCGCGAAGCATTCTATACCGGCATGCGTTTTTTTATCCTGCCTTAACATTTCGTCATAAACCGCGTCTGAAATTTGGTCGCAAACTTTATCCGGATGCCCTTCTGTTACAGATTCGGACGTAAACAACTTTCTACTTTGTACTGGCATAAAAAAACACCCTTTCACTTATCCCCTCAAAAAAGAGGGATGGCACCTTGCTGTAAATGGGATAACTTAAAGCAGGTTGCCAGTTCCAATGGAAAGTATTGGAACGTTCTTGATAAGTACTAAATTAATTTTCTTTATATTAAACCGGTCAAAGACCTTTGTCAATTATCCAAATAATTTTTTCGTCCTCTGGCCAAAAGGCACTCCCTTTACGTAATACAGCGAGGGATCTAAATCCAACACCTTGCCATACAAATTCACCTGCACAAACTGGTGAGGTACACCGTTAAAAAATACATGCTTAACCCTTAAATCTTGGGGTTTAAAAAAACGGCTATTGGCCAACATGGAAACAAACACATAGTTTATAGTGTTGCAATGGGCATAACCCGGGGTATTGTAAATTTTATTCAAATCGGTACGAAAAACAAGCGGCAGTTTAATTACGGTTTTTAACCTCTCGGCATGCCAACGATTTTGGACGAATTCATACACCTTTCTTAAAAATTCTTCCGCGCTTATGCTTTGAGCTTCCAGCTCTTTTATTTTTGCCGACATTGTTTCGGGAAGTTCGACCGGAATTTTATACATGCCAAAACCCATAAAGGGTATAACTAGCCTGGAAAGCACAAAAACAACAAACAAATATATCCCGAAAATAATAAAAAAATATATCATTTTTTAAAGTAACTAGAAAAATTTAATCAGTATTTCAGTCTGCCTGCCCGCCAATGCCTCTGG
>CAZPRQ010000051.1:0-6802 GCA_964589415.1 uncultured Candidatus Saccharibacteria bacterium | reverse complement strand
ATATAGGCAGTTGGGTAAAACATAAAAACACCGTTTATTATGTGCATCAAAATGGATTAATTCCTGTGCCAAGTATGAAAGTGTTTGTGAACAATGGCGGTATAGCACGAGAAATACAGCCAATGAGTGACATGGATATGCAGCTTCCTCCCTATTTGCCAGAACTTGGTTTAAATGATAGTCGAATAAGATAGTTTCTGTTTTGGGGAAAGATGAGGCTTTAGTGATGGTGGATAAAGCTTTAAAGCAGAATAAAAAATAAAGGCTCGCATATGCGAGCCTTTAAAATTATAGGACTGATAAGTCAGATATGACCCCCAGTACTAGTTACTACGATGTTCATCGGCTCCAGTACGGGGCAAGCTCATTAGACTTATGGCTTTAAGAATTTTACAAGCAGTAATGCTACGATGTTTATAATTTTTATCACCCCAGTAGCAGTCGTTTCGGCGTTCGCCGGCTCCGCTACGGGGCAAGTAGGGTTTAGGGTTTCAAGAATTTAACAAGTAGCAAAGCTACAATATTGATAATTTTTATCATGGGGTTTATGGCCGGGCCGGCGGTGTCTTTGTAAGGGTCGCCTACGGTGTCGCCGGTAACGGCTGCTTTATGTGCTTCGGAGCCTTTGCCGCCATGCGCGCCTTCTTCTATATATTTTTTGGCGTTATCCCAGGCCGCGCCGCCCGTGGTCATGGAAATACCCACGAACAAACCGGTTACTATTGTTCCAACAAGCAAGCCTCCAAGTGCCGCGGCGCCTAAAGTTAGGCCTACTACAATAGGCACTACAACCGGAATTAGAGCAGGAATAATCATTTCTTTAATAGCCGCTTTGGTTACAATGTCTACAGCGCGTGAATAGTCTGGCTTGCCTGTGCCGTCCATAATGCCTTTTATTTCCCTAAATTGTCTGCGTACTTCTTCCACTACGGCTTTAGCCGCGTTGCCCACGGCTGACATGGCAATGGAGGCGAACAAATATGGTAACAGTCCGCCAATCAGCAGACCAACTAACACCTTACTATCTGAAAGATCGAAAACCGAAGATATGCCAGCTAAATTTAATTCTTGTGTGTAAGCCGCGAACAAAACCATGGCCGCAAGTCCAGCCGAAGCTATGGCGTAGCCTTTGGTAACGGCTTTGGTGGTGTTGCCAACAGCATCGAGCGGATCGGTTACATCTCTTACGCTTTTATCTAACCCAGCCATTTCCGCTATACCGCCGGCGTTGTCGGTAATTGGTCCGAAGGCGTCTATTGCGACAATAATTCCGGTAAGCGATAGCATACTCATGACAGCCAAAGCAATGCCGTAAAGTCCGGCGAGTTCATATGCTGCCAATATGGCTGCCACAATTACTATAACCGGAGCGGCAGTGGACTGCATGCCCACGGCTATGCCTTTTATTATGTTGGTGCCGTGACCGGTTGTGGAAGCTTCGGCAATGTCTTTAACAGGGGAGTAGGATTTGGAAGTGTAGTATTCGGTAATTAAGACAATTAAGGCCGTTACCGCAAGTCCGATTAAAGCAGCATAGTAGAGATTTATAGCCGGAAATAAGCCATTGTCCCGCATTAATTTAATTGTAATAGGATAAAAGGCTATAGCAGAAAGTATGCCGGAAACTATTAAACCTTTGTATAGCGCTCCCATTATATTTTTTGATTTACCAAGGCGTACAAACCAGGTTCCAATTATGGTGGTAATAATAGAAGCGGCGCCAATGAGTAGAGGATAAATAATGGCATTGGTAAAACCAAAAGTTGTTACCCCGACGCCTGTCCAGTCGGAGATTATCATTTGGTCTTTAAAAACAAAGTTTCCCAAAAGCATTACTGCCACTGTAGAAACCACATAGGTTTCAAACAAGTCCGCGGCCATGCCCGCGCAGTCGCCTACATTGTCGCCCACGTTGTCGGCAATAACGCCCGGGTTTCTAGGGTCGTCTTCCGGGATTCCGGCTTCAATTTTTCCAACCATGTCTGTGCCTACGTCCGCGCCTTTAGTAAATATGCCGCCGCCTAAACGGGCAAAAACAGAAATTAAAGACGAACCGAAAGCGAGCCCCGCGAGTGCGGCTAAATCCTTGGTAATTAAATAAAAAACTGAAACGGAAAGCAATCCTAAGCCAGCTACAAATAAACCGGTTACAGCGCCTCCCTGGAAAGCCAATTTTAACGCAGGGGCTAATCCTTTTTTGGCAGCTTCGGCCGTGCGTACGTTCGCCCGAACTGAAATGTACATACCCACAAAGCCTGCAACCGCGGACAAGGTCGCTCCCACCAGGAAGGCAATTACTGTGGAGTTATCAAACTTACCGACCTTCATTAAAATAATTACAGCCAGTGCTACTAGCGCCACGGTTTTGTATTGACGTTTTAAATACGCCATGGCTCCGTCTTGGATGGCCTTGGCAATTTCCAGCATTTTTCCGCTGCCAGCCGGCGAACGGAGGATTTTAACAATTAAAAAAGCGCCGTAGGCTATGGCAAGCAAGCCGGCCAAGATGGCGTAAAGTAACCAAGTATTTTCTGTCATAAAGTGATTTTGACGGGCATTTAGTAGCCCAGAATGATTAATTACTGTATAATTATAAGGCAATTTTTAAGAAAAGGCAATAATAGGGAATTTAAAATTTGGAAAATATGAATTCAACAAAAAATTACGCAATTATAACAGGCGGCCTGCTATTTTTGCTTGGGCTTTTTGGATTTGCTTTCAGGGAGCATTTTAATCTGGCAGATAAATACTTACTACTTGCTTTACTGGTTGGTTTTTGGGGGGTTGTTTTGGGTTTTCATGAAAAGAAAGCATAATAAAAATCCCGTCCAGCCAACGGCGAGACGGGATTTATATTATAGAAAAACTATTTAAACGCGATAGTATTGACCATGGCTTTAAACTGCGGTCTTAAAGAGAGTGACGATCCTAAATCGAATGTTAAATATAGGTCGTCTTTTTTTAGGCCATAAAGCATGTCGTTTATTGCTAGGGCAGGGAGATTGGCGATTTTGGTTTCCTCGGTGGGTAAACCGTCCAGTGCAAAAAAGCCATTTTTCGAAACATAAATTTTTATATTGTAATATTTGGCTCCCGGGTCTATTTCCAGAAGGTACTCGCCATTTTTTTGTTGTTTGGCTGAGACTTTCCAGTCAGGATTGATTTTAAAGGAAAAATTATATTTTTTATCCGAATATTCTTTCCAATTTTCGGTGTCCACGGTAATTTCCGGTTCTGTGACTACAGCTGGTGTTTCTATGTTTTCTTCGGCCGGTAGCACTTGGCTTTCTGCCAGTTCATTTGACAGCCCTGCTTCTCGTTTATTTGCTTTTTCCGATAAATTCATTGCAAAATAGGTGCCCAATATTGCTATGCAAAAAAGCACAATAAAACTTTTAGATTGTTTGGATATTGTTTTCATATTTTTTGTTTCCAATTTAGAGCTGTCTTTTTTAACTATAACCAGAATGTACTGTTATGTCAAATATATTAAATTCCTATCCTTATTGTTTGAACAAGGAATCTAAACCAGCGCTATTGCCGCAATAGTAGAGGTTTTTAGTCAAATTTACGCAGTAGCCTGGATTTTTGGCAATAAACGAATATTTGGGCAAAAACCAATACAGAAAAGCAATAAAGAGTATGACTATTAAATAAAAAAATAATTTGAGTAGGCGAAACATAGTGTTTATATTATAACATATAACCCTACAAGGGGAATCTTTGTAAGACAAAGATTCCCCTTGTTTAACTGACTAAATTCCTGAATTTAGGCGGAAAGATTTATGTTGACAAATAAGTCAAAAAGTAATAAAATTGCCAGTTAGTCATTGGGAAAAAATCAAAAAGGAGGGTGTAATGCCCTTACCAGTGGTAGATTACAGTGTGGAAAACCGCCTTATTCATCTCAAGGCCCTTTGGGTTTTGGGGCTCTGGCAAATGCCAGAGTGGAACGAGGTTGGTAAGATCCTCAATATTGAGGAAGAATATTGCAGCCTGCGAGAAATTGAGGAGATTCTCGTCGTTAAAATCGCAGATGCATTAAACTTGCCTCGAGGTGCGGATTGGGGATACATAACCGCCTATCTCGGCTTAGGCGTTGATGCCCATTTTTCTGAGGTTCTTGAGGCGTTCTGCAACAAGAAACTACAGAAGACTGCGCGAAAACAGCCTGCTGCTCAAGCTCCGCCGGAAATCATGCAGACCGTTCGGAAGAGGAACTATCCACTAGAATGGGTATCCATTCTAGGGAGTGGATTTGGGACTATGGCAGTTTTGAATAATACCCTTTCCGCGCCACAGCCTACAACGTATTTCCAATGTGTGTTACTTGGCTATGCCATGGCCGCGGTGTTTCTGACGATAGCAGGTCTGCTCACCAAATGTGGCCTCGACCTTTATAAAGAATCAGTAACTATTGCTGCACTGCGGGGAGGTGCGCTGGCCGCGGGAATGTTCACCGTGCGGCATCTAAATGCCCCCCAGCTCTTAGTGGCAATGGTCACTTCATTCGTAATTGGTCAGTTGATACTGTGGGTGTACTCTAAAGCACGTCCTTGACCGCCCACGGCAACGCATTTAGTCGCCGTCAGAATTTCGTTTCTGGCGGCTTTTATTATTCAACAAGGGGAATCCTTGTTTAATTTATACTGGCTAATTGATTCAAAAAATGTTTTAACTAACTGGCACACTAAATTTCTGAATTAGCGCTTAAGCGCAAGGTATCCTTGACAAAGGACGAAAATGAGAGTTTACTTATATGAAAAATAGATGTTAGAGATAGCTAATTGCTAGTAACTTTTTATAAGTTTTTAGCTATGGCTAACCGCTATTGCAGTCCGCTTTGCCGGACTTATTACAACACGAAAGAGGGATACTCATGTTTGAGGATACCTTTGAGAGAACACGTCAGTTCATGCAGCTGGCAATTGTTATTGCCCAGCAAATACCAACCACTATTCTTGAATCTGTAAAGGATGTTCAGTACATCATTGACAACCCTGGTAAGTGGGGTCCGAGTGTAGCTCGGATTTTCAAATTACTCCTTGCCACGCGAGACCTGCATTCAGAGTTCGAGATCGTGGAAGTCCTAGCGCCGGAGGGTAAGTTCATTGTTAGCGACCACTTCAGGCAAGGCAATTCCGCGGGCGTCAAGTTTAGAGAGTTTAGTGATACAGACCTAGCAGGGCTTCCCACGGTGGAAGACAATGTAGAAGCGGAAAGTCTCAAAATCCGATCCTTAAAACAACCCTGGCTCGGCTTCAATCTTTACGAAGCGTTGGGCCGTCCTGAAACTCCACTGGCTCACATTTGGCAGTTGCTGTCTAAACAGCCCAATGGAGAACCCGGCATTCTAACGACTGAAATAATGATGAAATTACCACCCGGTGGCCAAAATAATTTCGTCTATAAGCCAGTCTATTTCTTCTTTCTTCACAAGAGGAAAGGTATCTGTGTAGGGTCGCTGAATTTAATCTGCCAAAAATGGCTTTTCAGCGCTATGGACCTTAACCGAGCGCGGGGACTGACTTGCGTACAGGGCAGCAAAGTAATTGGCGGTTAATTCCGTCTCCGCCCAGCCTTTTACCCGAAGACCTTTTAGGTGTTCGGGTTTTATTTTGTATAACCATACAAGGATTCCCCTTGGTTATTTGAACCTATTTGGTAACTTAGAAGAAGAGATTTCAAAAGTGCTTCCATGAGCATCTCTTCTTAATTCGCCAAAATAAACAGTAAAAAACTTTAATTTTCTATCCATTATAAATGATTCTGCTTCGTAGGGAGAATAGGGTAATAATTCTTCGTTATGGATTTCTTTAGGTAATCTTAAAGCTATATTTTGAGTAAAAGCAGATATTAATTTAATTAGGGAATCCGCAGGAGGTTGCATTTCAGAAAGCCTACTAGTATGTTCACTTTTTTCTTTTCCTAAAATAGCCCAATCTGGATCGAGAAAAGCCCCGTCAATAGGAATTATTTTTTTCATGTTTTCTATGTCGGATACATTGGCATGAATAAATTCTATTTTTGGAAATACTCCCGCAATTTTTGCATTTATTTGAGCTTGGGAAAGATGGTCCTTATTTATATCGAAAGTGATGACTTTATTTACCACTTTAGCCAAAGCAATAGCCATAAACCCAGCCCCACAACAAGTATCTAAAACGGCATTATACCCTTTAAACCGTATGGCTATGTGATTGGCAAAGACATGATGGGTTCCCATGACGAAAGTATCATTGTTTACAACATAATGAGCACCAAACTTTTTAAGTATATCTGACTTTTGCATAAGATAATATTACCAAAAAATCGCCTGTTCGGCGATTTTCGATTCATATAAATGGGGACATGACCCATTATTTTAGACTCCCTTTAATCCTTTTCATAAGTGGAACCGATACTGAGCCGCTGGTTTTTACGGAGGATTCACGAATTCTGGCGGCGTGCTCGTTTACATACGCTTCATAATATACAACTTTGTATGGTAGGTAAGCACGAGTTGAATCCACTTCACCTTTATTGTGCTGTTCCAATCTTTTACGTAGATCGTTTGTTGAGCCTTTATAAAAGTATTCGGTATTCTTTTTGCTTTGTAAAACATAAAAGTACCACATCGCTTAGGAACGATACTAACGTGACCATGCAACCAACCTACTTTTAGTAGGGGTCTACCACGTCGCTCGCGACCGCCCGTGGCTGGCCACGTCGCTCGCGAGCGACGTGGCTGGGGTGGTAGGATTCGAACCTACGGATGGAGGATTCAGAGTCCTCTGCCTTACCACTTGGCTACACCCCAATA
>CAZPRQ010000050.1:0-7208 GCA_964589415.1 uncultured Candidatus Saccharibacteria bacterium | reverse complement strand
GCTCGATGAATCGAGCAACTACTACGAAGTTATTAAGCAGATATAGGAACAATTGATTTTGCCTATATTTTTTGCCTATGTAGTTGCCTGATTTATCAGGCTTGTTGAGGCTCGATAAATCGAGCGACTACAAGCAGACAAAAACCCACCAAACTCAAAAACTGAGCCGTAAAGTAAGGTAGCTCAATATTATACGATATTTTAGTATTATGTCAAGAGTATGTGATGTGATTCCAAAAATCTCAGTTATCCCGCCTGCCTGCGGAATTTTTAGGGCTATAAAAATATCCGGGATCCAGAAGTTGGCTTAGAAACTGGATCTTGGGGTCTCCGCCTTCGCCTCAAGCCTAATCAAAGATATGTTTAATATACAAAAAAGCTTCGGCGGACAAGTCGGATGCACCTGTCTGCCGATGAGGCAGACTCGCCCGGGATGGCATATCGGAGGGTTTTTAGACTCACATTAATACACTACTAACTGGTGCGCTAAATTCTTGAATTCATAAATTCTCCAAATCTACATTTGTAATTTACAAATTTTATGTAAAATAAACACACTTAAAGGGCGGCCATTGGCCGCCCCCTACAAAAAATAAACAAAGGTGATCTTTGTTTACACTGCTAATAACCCCTTACACCTCCTGAAACGCCGATGTCATTCCGGAATCCTGAATGCATCTGAAGGATATCCGGAATCCAGCACAAAGATTAGGGCCTGGATCCCAGATAATTTTCAGTTAAAGCCCTGAAAATTTCTGGGATGACAATGTAAATAAAGATCATCTTTGTTTACAAGGGCGGCCATTGGCCGCCCCTACAAAAAATAAACAAAGATGACCTGTAAACAAAGATGACCTTTGCGCAGCGCAAAGGTCATCTTTGTAAACATCTTTGTAAAACTGTTTTATCCTAAAACCTATAACCTAAAAGCTAAAACCTATTTAGCAGCTAAAGTTTATAATATTTTTTCAAGTACTGTCCCGTGTAAGACGCTTTAACTTTTGCCACATCTTCCGGCGTGCCAACAGCCACCACCTCCCCGCCCTTGTCCCCGCCTTCGGGTCCAAGGTCTATTATCCAGTCCGCGGTTTTTATCATGTCCAAATTATGTTCAATGACCACCACGGTGTTGCCTTTTTCCACCAGCTTCCAAAGCACTTCCACCAAACGCTTTACGTCTGCAAAATGCAGGCCGGTAGTTGGTTCGTCCAGCAAATACAAAGTACGGCCGGTGGAAGCGCGAGAAAGCTCCGTAGCCAGCTTAATGCGCTGAGCCTCACCGCCGGAGAGAGTGGTGGCGTTCTGCCCAAGGCGCATATAACCCAACCCCACTTGCGAAAGCGTTTCCAATTTTTTATGGATTATGGGAATGGGGGCAAAAAATATTCTGGCTTCGTCTACCGTCATTTCCAAAACATCGGAAATGGTCTTTTCCTTATAATGGATTTCCAAAGCTTCACGGTTGTAACGCTTACCATGACATTCCTCGCAAGTAATGTACACGTCCGGCAAAAAATTCATTTCCACTTTTATTACGCCGTCGCCCGCGCATTTTTCGCAGCGGCCGCCCTTAACGTTAAAACTAAACCTGCCGGACTTGTAACCGCGCATTTTAGCTTCCCGGGTTTCGGCAAACAAATCGCGGATAGCCGTAAACACCCCCGTGTATGTGGCCGGGTTAGAGCGCGGCGTACGGCCAATGGGGCTTTGGTCAATGTTTATAATTTTATCCAAATGTTCCAATCCCAAAATTTTCTTATGTTTGCCCGGCTCATCCTTGCTGCCCCAAAAATATTTATTTAGCGCCCTGGCTAAAATGTCGTTTAATAAGGTGGACTTCCCGCTGCCGGATACACCAGTTACGCAAACAAACTTGCCCAGAGGAATATCTACGCTTACGTTTTTTAAGTTAAATTCTTCCGCCCCTATTATGGACAGCTTGCGCCCATTGCCGGCGCGGCGCCTTTTTGGCACTTCTATAAATTCCTTGCCCGACAAATACTGGCCAGTAAGGCTCTTGGGGCTTTTTTCTATTTGTGCCGGCGTCCCTTCGGCCACTACTTCCCCGCCATGCTTGCCCGCGCCCGGCCCAATATCCACCACCCAATCCGCTTCCCGAATGGTTTCCTCGTCATGCTCCACCACAATAACCGTATTGCCCAAGTCCCGTAAATCTTTTAAGGTTTTAAGCAAGCGAGTATTGTCGCGCTGATGCAAACCAATGCTTGGCTCGTCTAATATATAGAGTACGCCGGTAAGGCCGGAACCAATTTGCGTGGCCAGGCGTATGCGCTGGGCCTCGCCGCCGGAAAGAGTGTCGGCCGCGCGGTCCAAAGAAAGATAAGCCAAACCCACATTTAGCAAAAATGACAAACGGGCGTTTATTTCTTTTAAAATCTGCTTGGCAATAATATTGTCTTTCTGCGAAAGCTCCTTGGGCAAATCTTTAAAAAATCCGCCAGCTACCTCTATATTCATGGAAGAGACGTCCACAATATTTTTGGCATTTACCGTTACGCCCAAGACTTCCGGTTTTAAGCGTTTGCCATGGCAAACATGGCACTGGCGCACGCGCATATAGGCTTCTATTTCGCTGCGCATATATTCGGAATCGGTTTCCTTGTAGCGCCGCTCCAAGTTTGGCACAACGCCTTCAAAAACCGTTTCCATTTCAAAACTACCTTCGCGGGTCGTAAATTCCCCCGCTACCCGCACTTTGGTTTCGCCTGTACCGTAAAGCACTACGTCTATAAATTTTTTGGGTAAATCTTTTACCGGCGTATTAAGCGAAAAACCGTATTTTTTGGAAACCGCTTCCAAAATACGCCCATACCAGGAAAGCCGGGAAGTTGTTTTGCTCCACGGGCGAATAGCGCCTTCGGCCAAAGTAAGCTTATGGTTGGGCATAACCAAATCCGGCTCCACGGTAAGCTTGGTACCTAAACCTTTACATTCGGGACAGGCGCCGTGCGGGCTGTTAAAAGAAAAATCCCGCGGATCCAACTCCGACAACTGCATGTGGCCGTCCGGGCAGGCAAATTTTTGGGAAAGAATAATGTCCGCGCCTCCGGCTTCCGGCTTACCCTCTTTGTCCATACGCACAGCCACGGCAATCCCGTCACCCAAGTCCAAGGCCTTTTCCAAACTTTCGGCTATGCGGCCCCTGTCTTCCCTGCTAACGGAAACCCTGTCAACAACCACGTCTATGGAATGTTTTTTTTGCTTGTCCAATTTTAAATTTTGGGCTTCGTTTAAGTCCATAACCGTGCCATCTACCCGCAAGCGAGCAAAACCGGCTTTTTTGGCCTGTTCAAAAATATGCCGATGCTCGCCTTTCTGATCTTTAATAAACGGGGCAAGCAAAAGCAGACGAGTGCCTTCCGGCACAGCGAGCAAATGGTCGGTCATGGCCTGCAGAGTCTGGCCGGAAATTTTTTTACCGCACACCGGGCAATGGGGCACGCCAATACGCGCGTACAACAAACGCAAATAATCGTAAATTTCCGTAACCGTACCTACGGTAGAACGCGGATTATGGCTGGCCGACTTCTGGTCAATGGAAATGGCGGGGCTTAAGCCTTCAATCTTGTCCACGTCCGGCTTGTCCATAAGGCCAATAAACTGCCTTGCGTAAGCGGAGAGAGATTCCACATACCGGCGCTGGCCTTCCGCGTATATTGTGTCAAACGCCAAAGAAGACTTGCCGGATCCCGACAAGCCTGTCATAACAATAAGTTTGTTGCGCGGCAAATCTACGTCTATATTCTTTAAGTTATGTTGCCGTGCGCCGCGAATTGAAATTTTATTTTCCATAGAAATTTAAACAAAAAAGTAATATGACAAACTAGAAACCATTTTACCACGAATGTCAAGACGCTGCAAGAGTTGGAGTAGAAAGGAAAAAAAGAGAAATTAGTAATTAGTAAGGAGTAATTGGAAATTAGAAAAGGATAAAGGAGTAATTAGTACTGAAAGTAAAAAAACTGTCAAAAAAAAGCCCCCGGTCTAAAGTTCCGAGGGGGTTTAAGCGTGGCGCATAGGTTGTTAAGAGCCGCGGCGGCGGCCAAGACAGTGCTTGCGGAAATGCACACCAACTTTCCACAAGAAAACCAGAGCAAAGATTACGACGAATGCGTTGCAGAGAAATCCAACCACAACTTCTGAAGGACTATATGTCATGAGAGCTCCTCCTGGGGCATAGCGCTAACCACAACTATCCACAAGAGGTAGGCAATTAGAATATCCATGCTACCGCCTCCGAGAGCCATTGGAGAATTTTCCCAAAACCAACACCACTCAAGCAGAGTGCTGTCGTCAACGCCCAAAATCCAACATTCCTCTCTTCCCGCTTTGAGTTTGCCACAATGAGATAGATTTTCATTGCTATTCTCCCCACCAGCCAAGGGCGTCGGAAAGAAAAATAACGGAGAAGGGGCTGCTAAAGAGCCACATTACGCAGCCAGCCCAATCCTTTTCATGAAAGAGATCCCTTGCGCCAAGGGCCGCGCCCAAGGCGAAAAGCAGGAACAAAAACAGACTTCCAATACGGATCATACGGCCTCCTTATTGCCTTACATCCCGTTTATATTGACGGACAAACCTTCCGCGATTAACCCTTTCCGTCAAACAGCCAATCACGTCTGATGACACAAGGACTATTACTACCCCGTACCAAATTACTCCGACTACGGGGGCTACTACTACAGTTAAAATAATAGCAACAACAAACAGTAGCATACTGCTCACTATACCAAAAACAAGCCTGTTTGCAAAGGACAAACAAAATTCCCAAAATGCCTTTTCACGCTTATAATAATATATATGACAAGTAATTTCGCCCTTAAATTAAAAAGTCTCCCTGCCGCGCCCGGTGTTTATCAATTTTTAGATGATAAGCAGGGTGTTATTTACATTGGCAAAGCCAAAAATTTGCACGCGCGGGTGAAGCAGTATTTTGCGGGAGATGACGAACGCCCGCAGATTCCTTTTTTAATGAAGGAAGCGGCAGATTTTACTTACACCGTGGTAAACACGGAACTGGAAAGCCTATATTTAGAACGCACGCTAATTCAAAAACACCATCCCAAATACAATATTGAACTTAAAGATGACAAGTCATATGCTTTTATCGTTTTAGATTACACAACTGAAATACCACAGATCGTTATTAGGCGAAGAGTGTCCGAGGGTAAATCCGAAATCCTAATATCGAAATCCGAAACAAATCCAAAATCCAAAAATCAAATTTTAAAACCCCTACCTAAAACCCAACACCTAAAACCTAATACCTACTTTGGTCCATATACGAGCGCGAAAAAAATCCGGGATTTGATTTTGATGGCGCGCAAAACTTTCGGGCTATGTTCGGCTACAAAAATTGGCAAGCCTTGCTTTTACTATCACCTCCACCGCTGTCCCGGAGTATGCGCCGGGGTTATTAGCCTCGATGAATACAAACAACACTTGGATAAAATAAAATTATTCCTTTCGGGCCACATTACGCCTGCCATAAAAAATATAAAAGCCGATATGGCTAAAGCGGCCAAAACCAAAAAATTCGAAAAGGCCGCCTTTTTGCGAGATCAATTGCGCGCCTTGGAAATGCTGGAACAGAGGCAAAACGTAATTTTGGCTAAACCGGCGGATTGGGATATGGTGGGAATTGCGTCAGATGAAGGAATGGCATGCGTAAACCTGTTTAAAATAAGGCAAGGCAAGATGCTGGACAAGGAAAATTTTATATATAGCGATCCGGGACCGCGCTTGCCTGCGGTACGATTGAGCTCACCGTCGAAGTCCGGAGAGGCAGGTAAAACAGAAGGAGCTACTCCGACGCTCGCTTCGCGAGGTCGGAACCCCGACCAAAACGCCGGGGCAGAAAACTACGGGAATGGAGTACTGCAGAATTTTTTGGAAGACTACTATACCCAAACAAGCGATGCGCCAAAGGAAATTTATTTTGCCCCGACCGAAGCGCCGGGACTGCCGGTTGATGTCAAAAATCAAAATTTAATCAAAACCCTAATTAAGGACCGATTCAGAAAATCGGTTAAAATTATTACCCCCAAAAGGGGCAAGGCCTTAAGCCTGGTTAAATTAAGCTCCACAAACGCGCGTGAGTACTTAAAAAATTACCTCAATGAACAGGCCGGACACCTAGACAAAACACAGAGGGGCCTTGCGCAACTAAAAGAAATTCTAAAACTCGAAAAAATCCCGAACAGGATAGAATGCTACGACATTTCCAATACCCAAGGCACAAATCCCGTGGGCAGTATGGTAGTATTTGAACACGGATTGCCAAAAAAATCGGAGTATCGAAAATTTAAAATCCAAAGCAAAAACACACCGGATGATTTTGCCATGATGAAGGAAATGTTAAGCCGAAGGCTTAACAGAATTATGAATCAAGAATTAGGAATTAAGGACCAATGGCTCGTTCCAGATCTTATAGTAATCGATGGTGGAAAGGGTCAATTATCAGCGGCGATGAAAGTACTGCTCACTGCCCACCGTTCACTGCCCACTATTGGATTAGCCAAACGTATTGAAGAAATTTTTCTCCCTAACCAAAAAAACCCAATCGTCCTTCCCCACGACCAACCTGGACTGCAGCTTTTGCAGCGCCTCCGCGACGAAGCCCACCGCTTCGGCATAACTTTCCACCGCAGCTTAAGAAGCAAACAGGCAATTAAATCCGCGCTGGACGAAATTGTGGGCATTGGTCCCAAGACCAAAAAACTGCTTAAACAAAAATTCGGAACCATTGCCAACATTCGCAAAGCAAGCGCGGCTGAATTGGCCGCTGTAGTAGGCGAACATTTGGCAAAACAAATTCAACAGTCCATATAAATAATTACGAAACTGTAAGACTTTTAACCGTCCAACGTGAATCCAAAAACCCTCCGATATGCCATCCCGGGCGAGTCTGCCTCATCGGCAGACAGGTGCATCCGACTTGTCCGCCGAAGCTTTTTTGTATATTAAACATATCTTTGATTAGGCTTGAGGCGAAGGCGGAGACCCCAAGATCCAGTTTCTAAGCCAACTTCTGGATCCCGGATATTTTTACAGCCCTAAAAATTCCCTGCCTACCGCAGGCAGGCGGGATGACAAGGGTTTTTGGATTCACGTCGTCTCTGTTGACACTAGGGGCGTATTTTTTGTATAATGTGCAAGTCATTAAAAAATAAGTTTTTTCCATGAAT
>CAZPRQ010000049.1:0-7385 GCA_964589415.1 uncultured Candidatus Saccharibacteria bacterium | reverse complement strand
TGGGGACCCCGATTTATCACCCCATTCCTGCCAAGCAGAAGAATGGGGACCCCGATTTATCACCCCATTCCTGCCAAGCAGAAGAATGGGGACCCCGACTTGGCCAAACGCGTAAGTCCTAATATTGTTATGGGATCTGTAAATTTTCGGAGATTTGTAATTTATGATTGCTTACCTAAAAGGGAAAATTTTAGAAAAAAGTCTCTCTTATATAATTGTAGAAACCGGAAGCTTGGGTTATAAGGTCTTTGTAACGCCTGAAACGCTGGAGTATAAAATTGGTGAGGAAGTTGCTTTATTTACTTATCATAAAGTATCGGAAGACGGACAGTCGCTTTTCGGTCTGCCTGACTTTTCTTCGTTGCAGTTTTTTGAAATGTTAATTACGGTCTCCGGTGTGGGCCCTAAAGTCGCTTTATCCATTCTTTCCGCCGCGAAAACAGACGCAATAATAAATGCCATTACGCAACAAGACACCGGCATGTTTACCCGCATTTCCGGCGTGGGGACAAAAACGGCTGAGCGGATTATTGTGGAACTTAAAACTAAAGTTGGTAGCCTGGAGCCAGGTTCTTTCACCGCCTTTTCCAATGAAGTTTTTGACGCCCTATTGGCGCTTGGTTACAAAGATCGGGAAATTAGAAATGTTGTTGCTAAGTTAGATGCGGCCCTCTCTACCGAGGAGCAGCTAAAACAGGCGCTAAAATATTTGGGTAAGGCCTAGATATTTTATGTCATACACCAAGGACGGCTTTTATTTTTAAACCGCGAGTAATATAAATTGGAATTCATAGAAGTTTTAGAAAATGAAAAATTGGAATATAACCACTTTGTAGCCAGCCACGGTGGTTCTTTTTTGCAATCGTGGGAATGGGGCATGTGGCAGGAAAAATTGGGGAAAAAAATCTCCCGATTCAAGATAGTCAACAAAGACAAAGTTCAAACAGGCTCTATTCAGCTTATTTTTATGGCGTTACCTTTTGGGAGGTTTTATTTGTACGCCCCATACGGTCCGGTTATGGTAAGTGGTTTTAGGCTTCAGGCGGAAGACTTGAAAAACTTACTTGCAGGCAGATTCAGCCAAGCAATGTTTGTCCGAATAGAACCTCAAGACGCATTGTGTTTTGAATTTAAGCATCCTTCAATTGTGAAATCTATAAATATTCAGCCCGCTTTAACCATGGTGGTGGATATAAATAAAAACGACAATGAGTTGCTCTCATGTATGCACGGCAAGACAAGGTACAATATCCGTTTAGCTCAAAAACACGGAGTAAGCATACAAAGCGAGTTGGCTGTTACGCCTGCCTTTGGTTTATACGCGAAAGAAGCTGTGGATTTAATAGTTCAAACTCAAATTCGACAAAACTATAGGGGACACGCCAGGGAGTATTATAAACAGTTGCTGGATTTTTTTATGTTTTTGGAAAATGGAAAATCCGCTCTTACTTTTACCATTTACAAAGCATTATATAAAAAACAAATTTTAGCCAGCGCGATTATGGCAGATTTTGGTAAAACCCGGGTATATTTATATGGAGGATCCGCGACAATTTTAACAAACTTAAAAGGCCCTAATTTATTGCATTATGTAGCTATGCTCGATGCCAGGGCAAAAGGTTTATGTCGGTATGATTTAGGTGGGAGTGAAGTTTCCAGCGGGGGAGAGCGTGGCTTTACCAGGTTTAAACAAGGCTTTGGGGGAAGGGAAATAGTTTTTGCGGGGGCCTATGACTATGTAACGGACTTTTTTGGTTATAGGGTTTATTCCCTGCTGAGAAATTTAAATTTATATTTTAGAAAAATATTTTAAAACCCCGCTGCTAGCGGGGTTTAGCTTACTATAACTTTGTTGTCTTTTATATCAAACGTGAATTCATAATTGGCGGCGGTTTTTTTCTTGAGTATAATTTCAGCGGCCAAGTTTTCTATATGCTCGGCAATATACCGGCGCACCAGGCGAGCTCCTAATTCCTGGTTGTAAGTTTTATCGCGGATATAAAGGATTAAGTTGTTGGTAAAGTGGATATTAATTTTTTTCTTTGCGAGTTCGGCTTTGAGTTGGTTAAGTTGAAGAATGACAACCTTCTCCAAATCGCTCTTGGAAAGCGGAGAAAAAATAACAATGCTGTTAAATATTCCCAGAAGTTCAGGCGGGCAATTTTCCAAAAAACCCGTTTTTAACAGATTGGTTTTAATTTCTTCCGGACTCTTATGTTCATCTATGCCGGAGCGAATAATACCGGTGCCTGTAGTGGAGGAAGCTATTAGCAATATAGGGCAATGTCCGGAGGGGAATTTTGTTTGAGCTTGAAACGAACCCGTTTTAAGCAAGGCTAAAAGCAGGGAGCATAGTTCGGGTGAAGCTGCTTCAAAATTTTCTATAAGCAGGAGGCATAGGGGGTAGTGTTTAATGTGATTGGTTATGGCTTGAACAATATTTGTTATGTTGCCGCCCTGGCTTTGCGCATCAATGCGGAGTAAAAATTCAGTTTTCCCCAAGTAGGTTAGGGCAAGCGCTTTGGCGGTTTCGGTTTTGCCTGAACCCATAGGCCCAATAAAAAGCAGTGAGCCTAAAAGGCCGTTTTTAGTTAGGCCGCCCTTTGTCCGACGCAGGGTTTCCGAAATGTGGGTAAGGGCGGAGCTTTGTCCAATAACGTATTTGGCCAAAGCTTTTTCCATTTCCAATAAGTGTTGGTTTTCTTGGTCTAAAATGGCATTTTGCGGTATTTGATATAAATTGCTGGCTATGGAAGCTATATAATTTTTTGTTATTATCCGCCTGCCGTGGGGAGTGAGTTTGAGTTCGAAACGTTTTGAAGAATGTATGGCCGTCTTCGCCGCTTCAGACAGGATTTTCATGGCAGCTTGAGGTTGTGCCGTTTTGGCGTATAGACTTCCTAGTAAAATGGCAAATTTAATGGCCGGGAAAAGAAAAAATACTTTCCCATGAACTTCAATAATTGTTGTTTGTAAAGCGACATTTAAAAATAGTTCGCTGGGTGAAGGGGCGGTAAGAATGTATTCATTGGAAAGTTTTTGCTCTTCGGTTAATCCTATAATGGCTTTAAGGCCGTCCGGCGTGGTGCTGGCTATATATTGCAAATCTCGGTCCTTGGTAAAGGAGAAGAAAGTTTTAACCAAGTCTTCCGCATTTTTTTCAAGCACTACCCTGTGGAAATTCGGAAAAATTAGTAAGTAATTTTTTAAACCACACGCTTCACTAAGCAAATTGCCTAATAGCTTTGGGTTGTGTTTGCACGCCCGCAACAATTGTTCAAAGTTTATTTGAATTAGTTGTTTATTTTGCAATTGTGCCGGCAAGTGGCCGGAGCATTGGGCATAAGCAAATTCGTGCACCAGCGACATTTTTCCCGAGCCCGGGTTGCCTACTAAAAATATACTGTCGTTTTTAAGCAAGTGTTCGGCTAAAGCGGTAATTTCGGCATTATGTCCCAAAGCCGGTGTTAAGGTGCCGCTTGCGGCCGCGTGGCTTAAATTGGCGCCGTAGCGGTTAAGTAATGGAGTGGGTAGAAAATGTGAAGAAAATTGCCAATTGTCCGGATGCAGGTTTGATTTTAGTAAAACAACTTTTTGTTTGAGTTTATTTACGGAAATAATCCAATTTACAGCTTCTTTAAGCTCGGTTTCGGTAATGCCAAGGTTGCTGAAAATTGAGTGTATTATGTGATCTTCTGGTAAAGATTTGCTTAAGGCGTCAAGCAGGATAAGCGGTTCAATTTGTTTGGTTCCGAATCTGGCGGCAAGTAAAAAAGCGGTAAATGGCAGGCTCGCTAGGGCTTTGGTTTCTTCTTTCGGCGGGGTTTCCAGAGCAATGTAGTTTAGTAAAAATATTTTTATGTCTGTGGCGTTGCCGTCAAATCTTCTAAAAAATAAATTAACACTTGTATCTTGCAGGAGGGAAAATAAAATATCACTGCCGCTTACGTAGTTGCCGCCATGCTGGCGGCTTACAAAAAGTGATCTGTTCCAGCATTGGCGTGACTGTGGGCTAAAGTATGGAAATACGTCGGTTGCCTGTTCAAAGTTACCGGACTTCATCCAATTTTGGATGTTAGCTTGTTTTTGTAAAATTCGGGCATGAAAAAATCGAGAAATAAAATACAGGTCTGAGAGTAAAGATAGGTAGAAGATAAATAATCCGATTGATCCGGTAAAAAATAGGTGTGGGAAGAATAGGCGAGGGTTGGAGATAAAAGTAAATAGTCCAATAACAAGTCCTGTCGCGCCAAATAACGCCAAAACGGCTGTAAAAACAGTTTCCAGTAAGGATTGGCGTTTTTCCGACCGGATTCGCGTTTGGGAAAATAATCCTGAAAAAGTTAACTCCCCTTGCGAGGTTTGGGCAAAAAGCGGCCAACCGGAGGAATTTGTTTTTAGTGTTAGTTTTAACATGCGTTATACCAGCAAATATAGTTGATGAATGGCCAAAGCAATTACAGCGGGCAGAATGATTATATAGAGTAATGCCAGCAAAATTAGAAGTATGTTAAATAATAAAAAAAATGAAGTTTTTATAATGAGTAAAAAAAATCCAAAACCGAGCAAACCAAGTCGGTTTAGGAAGTTATAGTGTCTTGTGTGGTGGGTAAAAATTTCTCTGGCAATTAATTCCAAACCGCTTTTGAAATAAGCGGATGTTTGCATTTTTTTGAGCCAAATTAAAAAATACCGGAAGCCCGTGGAATACCACCAGAGTGGAAAAGTAAGGAAGTTAAATGGGAGTTCGCCCATAACGTTTGTTTTTTGTATCGGAAATTCAATTTTTCTTAACTATATTATACGATATTTTCCACACTTTTCCTAATTACAGGTTTGGTAAATATCCGTTATAATATATAGGTATGGGAAAATATCTAAAAAAATTGCTGCCCGAGGGTTTGTTAAAAGTATTAAGGCCTGTTTACCATGGAATCTTGGCGCGAATCGCTTGTGTTTATTTTGGCAATCCTTCGCGTAATATGGTGGTTATTGGCATAACAGGTACGGCTGGAAAATCTACCACCATTAAAATGCTGGCGCATATTCTAAACAGTTTTGGTTCAGAGGAAACTGCTGCTCGGGGCGATAATAAAAAAATATGCGGGTATGTTACTACTGTTAGTTTTTTTGACGGTAGTAGAGAGCAAATAAATAAACAGGGCTTGTCCATGCCCGGGGGTCCGTTACTCCAGAAATATTTGGCGAAAATGTTAGCCAATGGCTGCAAATATGCCATTGTTGAGTGTACGAGCGAAGGGCTGGCGCAAAACCGGCATTTGGGAATAGCCTTTGCCGGCGTAGCGCTGACCAATCTTTCACCCGCGCATTTGGACGCGCATGGTAGTTTTGAAAACTACCGTAAAGCTAAAGGCCGCTTGTTCGAGGTGCCCCATAAATTTTCGGTCGTAAATGTGGATGATGCCAGCGCTGATTATTTTTTAGAGTTTGCGGTAAATAGAAAAATTGGCGTAACCGGGGATGAGACTAAAAAACAGTTTTATAAGCTTAATCGAGTGGTGTGGTACCACAACTTGCAAGCCGGCCATGTTTTGGAATTTATGGTCGAACAGACTGCTTTTCGCGTGCCGGTGGCCGGCGTGTTTAACGCGGCAAACGCCGCATTGGCTTCGGCGATTGCCGAGGCGTTGGGCGTAGGAATTGAGTTATCGGCAAAAGCATTGCAAAGTTTTTCCGGGGCAGCGGGTAGAATGGAAGAATTGGAAACCAGGGTGGGTTTTCGAGTATTTGTTGACTACGCGCCGGAGCCTGCCGCCATGCAAGCGGCGCTGAAGGCTGTAAATGGCATGCCGCATAAGCGCATTCTGCATGTATTCGGATCCACCGGCGGCCACCGTGATGTGGCCAAGCGAGCCGAGTTTGGACGGATTTCCGCCCGAATGAGTGATATTATAATTATTACTAATGATGACGTATACGAGACAGACGCGGAAATTATTGCCCAAAACATTCAGGAAGGCATAAGCGAAGTGTTGCCCCCGCTGCGGAAAGTTAAGGAAGTAAAAACCATTTTGGACAGAAAAGCTGCTATTGGTTACGCGCTTTCCATTGCCCGAGAAGGTGATATAGTTATTATTACGGGCAAAGGCAGCGAGCAGTTTTTAGTCTTGCCGGGAAATAAACGCATTGAATGGGATGAGAGGGAAGAGGTAAAAGCAGCATTAAGTAAAAATAAATAAAATTTTTTTACATTTTAACATCTTAACATTTTATCATTCTATCATATTAACATTTTAACATTCTATCATCTTATTATCTTAACATCTTAACATCTTATCATTTTAACAGCTGCAGGAAGGTAGAATTTAGAATTAAAATTTTTTTGTCCACTAATACACGAATTAACACGAATTTGCAAAGGAACTATTTCATTCTTCGTGTAATTTGTGAAAATTCGTGAATTAGTGGAATAAGTAAATTATTTGTATGAAAAATGGAAAGAATTTTTATATAGGTATATTGGCGGCGTTTTTTGCGGTTTTGGCGTGGAGCGGGTTTCGTCCGCCGGCCGGATATTTTACCTGGGCGCTGGAAATTTTTCCGGCTATAGTGGCGCTTGTTATTTTAATCTTAACCATTCGTAAGTTTGAATTTACCAAGCTGGTGTATGTACTGTTGCTCCTTCACTCCTTTATTTTAATGATTGGCGGTCACACTACTTATGCCGAAATGCCATTGTTTAATTGGATTAGGGATGAATTTGGATTACAGCGGAATTATTACGACCGGTTAGGGCATTTTATGCAGGGTTTTGTGCCGGCTTTGGTTGCCCGGGAATATTTTATAAGGAGAAATATTGTTCCCAGTGCTTGGTGGCGAAATTTTATTATAGTTATGTTTCTGCTTGGCTTTGCCGCGAGTTACGAATTTATTGAGTGGTGGATTTCCCTGCTTTCGGGAGAGGCGGGTAATGCTTTTTTGGGTACCCAAGGCGACATTTGGGACAGCCAGTGGGATATGTTTATGTGTTTTGTTGGCTCCATTGTTTCGCTGCTTACGCTTTCCAAATTGCATGACCGTTTTATTCGAAATGCTAAATAATTTTTCTCATTCACGAACTCACTAATTAACACCAATATCACGAATTTGCAACTAGAGTATGTATATAGTTGGTGTGATTTGTGACTATTCGTGTGTTTGTGAATAAAGTAAACTCACAATATGATTCTGTATATAAATTCCACCAATCACGAAACCGTTACGTTCAAGCTAAACGGCGAGGACACGGTTACTTCCAAGACCTATATAATTGGTTCCCATAGCGGGCATAAAATTATAAAAAAACTGGAAGAATTTTTAAAGTCAAAAATTAAAGATAAAAAATTTAAAATAACAAAATTGGTGGTAAATACCGGCCCGGGCAG
>CAZPRQ010000048.1:0-7494 GCA_964589415.1 uncultured Candidatus Saccharibacteria bacterium | reverse complement strand
TATAAGAAATTACGCTTAATATCCACAAAGCTTCGGCGCACAAGTCGGATACACCTATTTACCGATGAGGCAGGCTCGTCCAGGATGATATATGGGAGGGTTTTTGGACTCACGTGGATATTCCTATGTCTTACGTGTCATAAGTCATGAGACAAAGCACCTTGCTAATAAACGATATAATATAAAGTCAATAAAGATTAAAATATTTTGTGAGTACCGGTAAAATAACAGGCATAATAATAATTATAATTGCGGCCGTGGGCGCGAGTTTTGCGCTTGCGATTTTAGCAATTGCAGACACTTCTTCTTCCACCAATTTTACTGTTTTAAATCCGGTTGTGGTGTCCGGTTCTCCCAATTCATCATCATCAAATTTTGGACTGGGACAATCCATTGGACAAATTGGGATTGGTGTTTCCAGCTCCACAAGTTTTCAGCTATGGTCAGGGTTTCAGTATTATTTTAAAACCGGTTCATTTACGCTTTCGGCAAGCGCGGGGAATGGAAATGTCCAACTGAACTGGACAGCTCCGGTTAAGACACTTGGCCAAATGCCAAACCGTTATGAAGTAGGGATTGGCACCGTTTCCGGATCCTATACTTATACCAGCATTGGCAATATGAGTACATATGTTAAAACCGGTTTAACAAACGGTACCGTCTACTATTTTAAAGTTCGGGCTCATTCTTCAAGCGGAACTATAGTGGCAATTTCAAATGAGGTATCCGCTACTCCGCAAGCACCAACTCCGGGCGGTGGGGGTGGAGGAGGCGGGGGTGGAGGAGGAGGGGGCAGTGGCGGAGGGAACGCAAAAATTATTTTAAAGGGTTTGGCGTATCCGGGGTCCCCGGTGCGGGTGCTGAAAGACGGAGTTTTGGCAGTTTCTGTAAATTCCGATCCGGGCGCGCATTTTAATGTGGAAATTTCCGGTTTAGGGGCAGGCACTTACAACTTTACCCTATATGGCGAAGATCCAAACAATATACAGTCACCCTCCATTAGTTTTCCGGTTACGGTAACAGACGGCGTAACCAGCACCATAGAGGATATTTTTTTGGCCCCCACAATTTCTGTTAGCCATTCGGAAGTTAAGAAAGGTGAAACTGTAAATATTTTAGGCTATGCGCCACCTCAAGCCAGTGTAAATGTTTATGTTCATTCCAGCCAAGAATTTATAGAGCAGGTTACCGCAAATAGCAGCGGGGCATGGTTTAAAGCTTTCGATACCAGTTTTCTGGAAGAAGGGGATCATACGGCAAAATCCAAAGCCATTGCCGGTGAAAAAATAAGTCCATTTAGCCAAACAGCTGGTTTTAAAGTTGGTACAATTTCAAAAGAAAATGACGAAACGGCTTGTAAAATCGCGGATTTAAACTGCGATGGGAGAGTAAATTTAGTAGATTTTTCCATACTGCTTTACTATTGGAATAAGGTAAATCCTAACCATCCGCGAGTGGATATAAACAAGGACGCAAAAGTCGACTTGGTAGATTTATCCATAATGATGTATCATTGGTCGGGCTAAAAAAACAAGAATGAATACTAATTATAAATTCTATTTCCTATTTTTTTCCTTTGCTATGTTTATAGTTTGGGCCAATTTTTTGCAGCCTTACCCGGCCAAGGCAAGTATGGTTTATGTGGAGTCGGCACAAGAAAGCATAAGGGAAGGAGAACTTTTTACCACAGATTGGTATGTGGATACTGAAGGTCAAAATATAAATTCCATAGATTTACGTTTTGGGTATTCTCGCGATTCTTTGGAATTGGTAGAATCTGACATTGGAAATTCGCTGATCAGCTTGTGGATCCAAGCGCCCGCGGAAGTTTCACCCGGGGTGATTCGTTTGGTCGGCGGCGTGCCAGGAGGGGTGAAGGGATCCCGAGTGCCTATTTTTCATTCGACTTTTAAAGCAATTAAATCCGGCCAGGCAAAATTAATTTTAATGGAAGGGTCGGGAGTTTTGCTAAATGACGGCCTGGGCAATGAAGACAGTTTGGGCTTTAAGCCGGTAAAATTTTTAGTGATGCCAGAGGTAGCAAACAACATAAAGGTGTTTTCTTCCACGCACCCAAATCCATTGTCATGGTACGCAAAAAATAATGTGGTTGTGGAAATTGAGGCGGAAAACAAGGCAAGTTTTAGTTATAGTTTTAGCCGTAACGCGGAAGAGTCGCCAAATTTGGAAAATTTTACAACCGAGAAAAAATTTGAATTTAAAAATTTAAATGACGGAGTGTACTATTTTAAATTAGCTGAAAGAGGAGATGAAGGCCCTTGGCGGGAATTGCCGGTTTTTATGGTAAGAGTAGACAGAACTCCTCCCGAAGAGTTTACACTTTCAGTTACGAAGGATGCCGCAATGTTTGAAAATAAGCCGTTCCTTGTCTTTTCTACGGTAGATAAAGCTTCGGGTATAGGCGGATATTTTATAAAAGGCGCGTTTGGAAGGCTGTATGCCGTAAAAAGTCCCGTTAAGCTTTCGCGGCCGTGGTTTTCCAAATTCATAACAGTGGTGGCAAAGGACAGGGCAGGTAATATTCAAATGGCAAGCTTGGAGTTGTCCCCACTTATTCCGAAAAACGCGCAGGCCGGGATTTTAATAATGCTTGCCATCGTGTTAATATATATGTATAAAATAATTCGTAAAAATAAAAATGGGGTTAAACATTAGAACAGTAATTATTGGAAGTATATTTTTTGTCGCGGTGGTTTTTGGTTTTACCAGTCGGGCCGAGGCCGCGAGTGTGTATATTTCTCCAAGTTCGGGCAGTTTTTCGGTAGGTTCAACATTTAAAGTTACGGTTAGGACAAATACCGACGGGCAAGCGGTAAATAGCGTTGAAGCAAGTGTTACATATTCTGGTAATACTTTGGAAGTGGTAAGCGTTTCCGCCGGCGGTTCCTTTCCCATGCAAACACCGGGTTCGCCTTCCCACAGCGGAGGAAACGTATTTTTTTCCGGCGGCGTACCTTCACCGGGTTATACGGGGGCAAGTGGCAGCGTAGGGGTAATTACCTTTCGGGCAAAAGCGGTAGGCGAGGGTGTTGTTACCGTACTTTCCGGTAAAACACTCCTAAATGACGGCCAGGGTACAAATGCTTTCAGCGGCAGTTCCGGCGCCAGGTTTACCATAACCCCGCCGCCAGTGGCCGGCCCAACTGTTACTTCCTCCACTCATCCGGATCCCGAAGCTTGGTACCAGGCCAAAGAAGTAATTGTTTCCTGGAACCGACCCGGCAATGCTTATGGTTTTAGTTTTGATTTTACTCAAAATTCGAGCACCGTCCCTGACGACACATTGGATACTACCGTTACCACGAATAAAACTTATGCCAACGTGGCTGATGGAGTGTGGTATTTTCACATTAAAGCCAGGGCTCAAACCGGCGGGTTTGGGTCGACAGTTCATTTCCCCATTCGCATAGACACTCAAAGCCCAAAACCTTTTGAACTGCAATTGACGGGTCAAAAAGATTTAAGCAATATTATTTCTTCTCCCACGGTTGAATTTACCGCTACCGATGACGGCTCTGGCATAGCAAAATATGACGCGTATGTTGATGGTAATTTGGCTGCCGAAAACATTGGCTCCCCCTATACCTATGAAAAATTGACAGGGGGAGATCATGTGTTAAGAATTGTGGCATATGACAGGGCGGGAAATTCTGTTAAGGCAGATTTGTCAGTCATTGTATCCGGCCCGGAGGCTCCGGTTTCCGAAGCTCACCCAATATTTAAACGCACTATCCAAGTACCGGTACTTATTTTAATTGGCATGAACGCGCTAATTATATTGCTGTTAATTATAATTATTATTTTGCTCTGGCGCAGGAAAAAAGAAAAGCCGGAAAATGTTGACTTGGCGCAAATACAGAAAGAAATGAATGACGGTATTAATGCGCTTAAAGAACTTATAAATGCCGAACTTTCCGCAATACGAACTGTGGACCGCGACAGGGTTAGTCAAGTGAGGTCAAAAATTGGTAAGAGTATAAGCAAAACAATGCATGAACTAGATAAAGAAATGGCTCCGCTTAAGCAGAAGCGTAAAAAAAGTACTTAGATAGAAAGCGTAAATCCTATTAAATTTAAAGCGCCTCCCGAATTTGGGAGGCGTTTTAGATGCTTTAAGTTTGCGGCCAGTTTTGAACCATGAGCAGGTCTTCTTGGTGTATTCCTTGCTCTTTGAGCAGCAGCCAAATATGCTCGGTAATAAACGGCATAAAGGGGTGGAGGAGTTTTAATATAGCAATAAGAATAGTAAGTAGTAAGTGGTAAGTAGTTTCTTTTAGCTTTTCGTCAGCTAGTTGCTTTTTGGATGCTTCAATGTATATGTCGGCGAACTCGTGCCAAACGAAGTGATAAATTTCCTGCGCCGCTTCGTGAAGGCGAAAATTTTCCAGGTTGTCAGTGGAAGATTTTATTACCGCATTGAGCTTGGATAAAATTTCTTTATCTGCGGGTGTTGATTTGTCATCCTGAACTTGATTCAGGATCCATTTTCTGGATTCCGGATCGGAGTCCGGAATGACAGAAAGGACGAATCTGGTTATGTTCCAAAGCTTGTTGGCAAAATGCTTCATGCCCTTAATTTTATCTTCAGCCAAAGGTATGTCGTTGCCCGCGGAAGTCGAAAAAACAAGCGCGAAGCGCAGGGCATCACAGCCATAGACATCAATCACGCCTAGCGGGTCAACCACGTTGCCTTTACTCTTGGACATTTTTTGTTTGTCTTTGTCGCGGACAAGGCCGTGGAGGAAAACTTTTTCAAAGGGCGGTTGCCCGGTTTTGTAATAAGACATCATTACCATCCTGGCCACCCAGAAAAATAAAATGTCCCAGCCGGTTTCCATAACTTGCGTCGGGAAGTAGGTTTTTAAATCTGTTTCCGAGTGTGCTAAAAGCGTGGCAAACGGCCACTGGCCGCTTGAAAACCAGGTATCAAAGGTGTCGGGGTCTTTTTCCAGTTTTGATGATGCACATTTTGGGCATGTGTGAGTTTTATCATCAATGTCAATAATTACTTCCTGGCAATCGGAGCAGTATTTAACAGGAATAGGAATTCCCCACCAAATTTGGCGGCTTATGGGCCAGTCGCGGATGTTTTCCATCCAGTGCATAAAGATTTTCTCAAATTTTTCCGTAACAATTTCCACTTTTTTTTCTTTTATGGCCTTTACCGCCATATCGCGCAGACTTAGGCCTCCACCTGGAAGAGTTTTGGTCATGGCAATGTACCACTGCGGGACGATTTGCGGTTCAATTAAATTGCCGCACTTGTAGCACATTTGGACATTGTGCTTGTACTGTTCGTCGGTTTTTTCTAAAAGTCCTTTGCTTTTAAGCTTTTCTACAATCTTTAACCGGGCATCTAGTATCTTCTGCCCCGCGAATTCCCCGGCAATATCCAAAAGCTTGCCGCGCTTATCGATTATTTGTTCGTAGTCTAATTTGTGCCTTTGGGCGATTTCAAAGTCGACCGGGTCATGCGCTGGGGTTATGGTCATAACTCCGCTTCCAAATTCCATATCCACGACTTCGTCCTTAATCACCGTTGCTTTTACCGGCCCGTTAATCCATTCGGCCTCAAAAGTATCTCCAGATTTGTATTGTGCATACCTTGTGTCGTCCGGATGCATCACTACATATTTATCGCCGAATTTGGTTTCCGGCCTGCTGGTGCCAATTGTAAAGGGTCCGTATTTAAAGAAGTAAAAGGGCTCCACGCGCTCTTCGTATTTGGTTTCCAAATCCGCCAGGCCGGTTTGGTGTTTAGGGCACCAGTTGCAAATGCGACCCGATCGGTAGACCAAACCGTCTTTATGCATTTGCGCAAAAGTTTCGTAAACAACTTTAACAATGCGCTCATCGAGAGTAAAAATGTTCCGGCTCCAGTCGCAGGAAGCGCCGAGTCGTTTTATGCCTTCTTCGCTGATATGTTTGTTTTCCTGCACAAAGTCCCAGCATTGTTTATAAAATTCTTCGCGCGTCATTTTAAAGCGGCTGGTGCCGGCTTTTTCCAATTTTTTTTCAAACACCACTTGGGTTTCAAAACCCGCGTGGTCAGTGCCGGGCAGCCACAGAGTTTTTTTGCCCCGCATACGGTGGAAGCGGATTAAAATATCTTCAATGGTCATACCCAAAGCATGTCCAACGTGCAAAGGCGCGTTGGCATTGGGCGGCGGCATAATTATGGTGTAAGGCTCGCGTTTGTCGGCGTCTGGAAGTTTGTCCGGGTTAAAGTAGCCGGAATCCATCCACTGTTTGTAAATTTTGTCTTCAACCTGGGAGTGGTCGTAGGCTTTGGGGAGTTCGGGCATAGAAGTAAGAAGTATGAATTAAGAATTATGAATGGGAAAATAAATAAAAACACCTAAAAAGGTGTTCAAGATCCCCGAAGCTTTATACGAAGGCGGGGAGGTACCATCTTGATTTATTGCTATGAAGGGAATGGTTTTAACCATTTTTGGATGGGTTATAAACCCATCCCTACAGGGCAACCTTACTTTTACCGCTTTAACGGGCAATCCCGACGAGTTCTACTCGTCCCCCGAAGCCTTGTGCGAAGGGGGATTTCTTCTCGTGCCCGCTACACTTCGCGTAAAGCTTTGTGTAGCCTCCGGGTGACAGCCGGAACATAGGCTTGCCTATAGTATAGGATAATTTTGAAGTCGGAGTCAAGAAGCGGAAGTGTATAGGTGAATATACAAAGGTCATCTTTGCGCAGCGCAAAGATGACCTTTGTAATCTTTGTAATTTGACTTTTGTAATTCGATCTGTGTATCTGTATTAATCTGTGATCTGCGGATAATAACTAGTTCCAAACCCATCCAAAGCGGTCGCGGGCTCTTACATTTTCCGGAGTATTTATAAGCAACGGGCGGCTGTCTATCCAGTCGTTCCAAGGGTTTTGCTGACTATTGGTCTCAGTCGTAGGGTTTATGAGTAAAGGCTTGTCTTGCGTCCAGATGACCGAATTTCTATACCAACTATTATCCTGTGAAGTAGTGGGGTTATACCATGAAGCAGAAGAAGTTTGCTGGCTTTCCCAATATTGCGTATCCACCACGTCCTGTCCACAGTTGTTAGACGGAGTCATAATAGAAATGTCGTCTAGCCATTGCGGATTGCCGGAAGACGTGTCCCATAGGGTGAATTTATAATTGGAGCCGGCATAAAGCCATGGCGCCATTTGGCTGCCGTTTGCGCCAGCGGCGAATGTTTGATCCGGACCATTATTTTGGCTTACCGTAATTTGAGCCGCGCGTACGTTTTGCGTTCGCCAAGTTAAATAAGCGGTAAACACGCAGGCGTTTCCATTCTGGGTTATTTGATTTTGTTGTGTTATTTCTCCTCTGGCCGTAGCCGCAGTCTGGGTATTTTCCCATCCCCAAGTAGGAGCGTAAAAATTGTAAGCTTGGTCCCACGCGCCTGCCCATTGGGCATTGGCGGTATCTTTTTGTTTTGGTAAAAGCAGTAAGCTCGCTG
>CAZPRQ010000047.1:0-7588 GCA_964589415.1 uncultured Candidatus Saccharibacteria bacterium | reverse complement strand
TAATTTGTAAACGAAATTGTCAGGATTTCGAGCGGATTGGCACAAATAAATTTTGATGTTTAACCATAGTTAAGCGGAAAAATTTTTTGCGGCAAGCCGCCGAAATACCGCAATTGCAGTTCGAAGTATTTTTAAGATAGCTTCTAGTAGAGTTACTTGAAAACTAAGTTGCTAGAATCAAGAAATATGAGTTGGCTTTTTACAAAGAAACCCGAAGCCCGAACTTTAGGACAAATTGGTGAAGAATTTGCCCAGCGCTATTATGAGCAGCTGGGTTTTACAATTGTGGCGAAAAATGAGTATAACAAAAAGGGCAAACAGCTGGGGGAAATAGATTTTATTGCCAAAAACAAGGAGCAAATAGTGTTTGTGGAAGTAAAAACCCGTCAACGGCCGGAGGGCAGGTTTGGCAGCGGGGAAGAAGCGGTAAACGGCTTTAAGCAAGCTAAAATTTTAAAGGCCGTAAAAATATTTTTGTTGAAACACGCCGAATATGCGGCGCATAGCCCGAGAATAGACGTGTGCGTGGTGTTGGCAGGAAGTCTTGCCGGTTTAAGGCAAATAAGCGTGTCTCCGCCTAAGTACGTCTTGGACACGTTACTTGACAAACTGCCGTTTTCTGTTAAACTAGTGGTGAATGCAGTTGAAGATTGGGGTTAATTCCTTTGAAGGAAACCCTAAGTATCGGATGAGCGATGGCTCATTCTTTTTTTTACATTCGCGGATACACGGATAAGGCAGATAGCACGGATCCGCGAACAGTACAATTTAATATTTAAGCCAGTGTGATCCGTGATATCCGTGCATCTGTGAATTTTATGAACGAACAATTAGAACAAGCATTGGACCAATTAGCCGAAGAAAAAGGCATAACCAGGGAAGAGTTAATTTCCATGATAGAGGCGTCTTTAGCCGCGGCTTTTAGAAAAGATTACGGTGAGAAAAACCAGAACATTTTGGTTAAGTTTAACGCGGAAAATTTGTCGGCAAAAGTTTTTGATGTCAAAAACGTTACCGATTCCGAAGAACTTTTGGAAGACACTCAAAAATATATAGATGTGGACAACGCCCAGCAGCTTAAAAAAGGGGCAAAGGTTGGGGACGAAATTGTAACCGACATTACTCCCAAAGAAGGCACAAATTATGGCCGCATAGCAGCGCAAACCGCCAAGCAGGTTATTATTCAAAAACTGCGTGAAGCTGAACGCAATGTGCAGTTTTCCGACTTTAAAGCTAAAGAGCGTACTTTACAAAATGGCGTGGTACAGCGAGTAGAAGGCGAAACAATATTGGTTGACCTCGGCCGCTCAACTGGCGTGCTGTTTCCTTCGGAACAAATTCGCGGCGAAAAATATGCCATTGGCCAGCGTTTAAAAGTGCTTATTCTTCATGTGGAGCCGGCCAACAAGGGGCCAAAAATTACCCTTTCACGCTCCCATCCCGACATGGTTAGAAAGTTGTTTGAACTGGAAGTTCCGGAAATTTTTAATGGCAGTGTGGAAATAAAGGCTGTGGCCAGGGAAGCCGGCTCACGGTCAAAAATTGCAGTATTTTCCAATCAGGAAGGCATAGATCCTATTGGCTCTTGTGTTGGCCAAAAGGGTAGTCGCGTTCAGACTGTAATGGCCGAATTGGGACCGGAAAAAATAGATATAATTGAATGGAGCGAGGATCCGGTTAAATTTATTGCTAACTCCCTTTCGCCGGCAAAAATTATTAACGTTCAGCTCGACGAAGAAAATAAGGAAGCAAAAGTTGGTGTATTGGAAGACCAGCTTTCTTTGGCAATTGGTAAGGCTGGCCAGAATGTTAGGTTGGCCGCTCGGCTTACGGGCTGGAAAATTGACATTAACGGGGAGAAAATAACTGCGGACACAGAGCCAGCCGTTGAATTAGCAACTGAATCAGAAGAAGTTTCAGTATTGGAAAAACCCGTGGAAGAAGAGATTGCTGATAAAAGTTCAGAGACCGTGAAACCATAAATAAAATTATGAAAATTAGATCCATATTGTTATGGTTACTGGGAGTTATGGTAGTAGCTATAATATTATTTATTGTTATAGTGATAATATTAGTTACCAAGGGTATTATAAAGACTGGATCACCTTTACCAACATTTTCTTAAATCTAAAATCCTAAATCTTAAATCATAAATTATTTTATGCCACTAGTGCCGATCGTAATCGAAAAGTCGCCCATGGGGGAGAGGGCGTATGACATTTATTCAAGACTGTTAAAAGAGCGTATTATATTTTTAGGCGAGCCCATAGACGACGCGGTGGCCAATACGCTAATTGCCCAACTTTTGTTTCTGGACGCGGAGAATAGCAAGGAAGATATAAAATTGTACATAAATTCTCCGGGCGGTTCCGTAACCGCTGCCATGGCTATGTATGATACCATGCAGCATGTAAAAGCCGATGTTTCTACCATTTGTATTGGTCAGGCGGCCTCGGCGGCGGCTGTTTTGCTTGCTTGCGGCGCCAAAGGCAAGCGGTTTAGTTTGCCCAATGCCCGCGTACTCATTCACCAGGTTATGGGCGGTGTGGAAGGCCAGCAGAAGGACGTGGAAATTCAGGCAAAAGAAATGCTGCGCATAAAAAACCAGATTAACCAGATTTTATCTCGGCATACCGGCCAGTCCGTAAAGAAAATAGAGCAAGACTCGGATAGGGATTATTTTATGACGGCAGAAGAAGCAAAAAAATACGGCCTGATTGATAAAATTATTCTGTAGCCGATTCATATCACTTGCTCTGTGGCTAATAAGCAAATTGTTATGAAACAAAAATTCTTTGGCAGGGTATTACTTTCATTTTTGAGGCTGTTAAAAATAAAAAAGAAATTTTTGGTTAGCCGTGAAGGCTTTACTCTTATAGAGCTGCTGGTAGTCGTTTCTATTATTGGCCTTTTGGCATCCGTGGTTATGGTAGCTTTAAATAGCGCCCGGGCGAAGTCAAGAGACGCCAAGAGAATCGCGGATATTAGCCAGATGCAAAAGGCGCTAGAAATGTATTATGATGAAAAAGGATATTACCCTCAAGTAATACATGGTTTTACTTCAGATTCTAGCTGCGCCGCTCCGGTTGTGGAAGGAGGACCTACTGTTCCAGCTCAGGCAGGATGCGGACATTGCAATAGATGGTGCTATTTGGATGATGTGCTTAAAAAGTATATGAGTAAAGCGCCACGCGAACCAATGGGTTCGGCGACGTGGAGTTACTATTACGCATATACGGGTAACCCGAGTAATAATTACCAAACATACGGCTTAATGGCCATTTTGGAGACATCTGACGCGCAGACAAAATTTGCCCAGACCGATGGAGGGTATTTTTCTACAGGATACGAAGCCGGCCCTCAGCCGGCTTATTGTATGTCCCGTTATGCAGGGCAAAATGCGGATTGGCTCAATAAAACGGATTATAATAATGTGTGCTACGGCGGAAATTGATTCGCACGTGATAGCATAAATTTAAGTTTTTAAAATTTGCAGTGATTATTTCTTAAAATAAATACGGAATATTTTTTTATATCCGCACTATGGCATTAAAACAAAAATCCGGATTTACCCTGATTGAACTTTTGGTGGTTATTTCCATTATTGGTTTGTTGGCATCCGTGGTTTTGGTGAGCTTGAATGGGGCGCGGGCTAAAGCCAGAGATGCCCGCAGGCTTTCGGATATGAAACAAATAATGACTGCTTTGGAACTTTATTATGACAAGAATGGATATTTGCCTATAACTTCATCTTATGGGGAAAATAATTCCGGAGGTTGGGATTACAGCTCTCAAGGGGATTTTTTGACTTTCTTACGTACAAGCGGGTTTTTAAGCACTGCCCCAAAAGATCCCGTAAACAACGGTGTGGGCGACGTATATTATGGAGGTACCGGTTTTGCCTATGCTTACTATTGTTACTCCGGTGAAAATTCCATATCTTTGGGCTCAAAAATGGAGAACGGTAGCGTCAATTGGATTGCCAGTCATAAGGCTGGTTATCAGTGCCAATAAAAATTAGAGTATTTGTAAATATACTTTGGATAAGCTATTAAAAATTAAAAATTCGAGCCCGCTTAAAGCCGGATTTACGTTAATAGAGTTATTGGTGGTGATTGCCATTATTGGTTTGTTGGCATCCGTGGTTTTGGTATCGCTTAATAGCGCGCGGGTAAAAGCGCGGGATGCAAAGCGCAAGGCGGATTTAGCTCAACTGTCCAAGGCCGTTGCCTTGTATTATAATGCAAATAATACTTATCCTAATAATGATGTTTCCAATTCCACTTCGGGTGATTGGTCGGCTGCATTTAAAGCGCAAATGTCCTCTTATGTAGCCACCCTTCCAAAAGACCCATTGCAACCCGGGGACTGGCGTTATTACGGGGCTTATCGCATGACTTGGGCGCCGGACACGAACTGTAACGGCAAGTTTGTTTTTTGGACTTATTTGGAAAGTGGCAGTGATCCGGACTATGGCAAATCCACTTGTGGGTTCGGAGGCGTTCATTATTTTGTCGTGCTGGATACTTATTAAATATTTTGTTTGTATGCTTATGAGTATTCGGGATAACTCCGGTTTTACTCTTATTGAATTATTGGTTGTGGTTTCTATTATTGGTCTTTTGGCCAGTGTGGTTTTGGTGTCGCTTAACGGGGCAAGGGAAAAAGCCAAATATGCAAAAGCCAAACAAAATATGCTTACTATTTCGCAAGCCATGATGGCGTATAAGAATGACGTGGGGGAACTTCCGCCCCGCGGCGATAATTGTCCCGCATGCAGCAATCCTCCAAATTCAACCTGGACCGCAGTCATGGACGCATTACTGACGAATGACGGGGCAAACTGGCAAGGTCCTTACATAGGCACACGCATAGACAAAGATCCCTGGGGAAATTATTTCGGATATGACGATAATGATGTAAATTCAAATTGTGGCGTATCGTATATATTAACCGCCGGAAGCGATAAAATAAGCTGGACCAGCGATGATTATATAGTAACTGTTACGCCCACCCCGACAAGCGGATGTTTTTAAAATAAATCTTTGTTTATGATTTTCGCGATCACTGATTTCCGATTAAAATTAGATAAAGGATTACTATTATAGAATTATTGTTGGCTATTTCAATTTTTGGACTGCTCGCGCGGATAGATATGGTTGCATAATACCAGTTGGTATTAATACAGTAGCGCATGGCAATTATGAAAAAAATACTCTATCTGCCTGAGCCGAATAACAGTCCTTAAACATAATAAAGCTGGGTAACGGTTGTTGCATTAACGGCGCGTCGCAGCTGTTTTTTTATTATCCTACCCTATAAGATTGAATGAGAAATGCTATAATATGTTAAAGGATATTTGTGGAAACAAAATGAAAAGACAGCAAGGATTTACTCTAATAGAACTTTTAGTAGTAATTGCCATTATTGGGCTTTTGGCGTCCGTGGTTTTGGTTTCTCTAAATAGCGCAAGGGAAAAGTCTCGCGATACGAAAAGAAAGGCCGACTTGGCGCAAATGCAGAAAGCCATAGAAATCTATTATGACCGCACGGGTCAAATGCCCATTAACCGAAATCCTTGCTGTTACTATGGTGACAACGAGGCGGGATTTTTAGACGAACTGGTTACTTCCGGCATAATTTCCAAGGTGCCAAAAGATCCGCAAAGCCCGGCCAGGGTTTACTACTATTACAATTATGGTAACGACCCTTGCGCCGGATATTTTCTAATTACGGATTTGGAAGGCGACAAGTCAAAAAACCCGAATATGTCTCCTTTGGCTACCTGTCCCACTTCCTGGAACGCGGTAAAGAACGGTTCCTGCTTGCCCGGTTCCAGTTATTGCGTTTACGGCAGAAATTAAAGAAATACATAGCAACATGAATAGAAAAAATGAAGGTTTTTCACTTATAGAGCTAATGGTGGTAATTGCCATTATTGGAATTTTGGCCGGCACGGTTATGCTTTCGCTTGGCAGGACGCGCGCCAAAGGGCGCGACACTAAAAGAGTGAGTGACATGCGCAGTATGGGTACGGCAATTGAGAGCTATTTTAACGAATATTTTGGCTACCCGCAGGATTTAGAAACTTTACAAGCTCACTATGTCGGACCTTTGCCTGTTGCCCCTGTGCCTGCCGACAGTACTTGTGGGCAGGCAGATAGCGGTCCCAATACCTATACTTACGCGGCAGGCGGTACTGTTTTTACAAGTCCGAAAGACGAAACTACGCAGGTTTACCCGTCCTATTCTATGGAGTTTTGTTTGGGAAATTCCGTTGGTGGCTATTCGGACGGTTTAGACGCAAATTCAAGCGTAGATTGCGCTCTCTCCCCTACGGGCGTAACCTGCCAATAAATAGTCAAACATGTTTATTAAGCAGCTCCCACCGGAGTTGCTTTTATTTTAATTATTAGCTATGATTTTTGCATCTCACTTAAGGAGGTGACGATGACGAGTTAATATTTTAATGCACCTTGGTATGCCAGAGCAAATTCGGCAAGAAGTTCGTTTAGCCCATCTTAAAGGAGAAATTCTTCAGGTGCGGCAAGTGTACGGGCTTAAACAGCTCACAGACCAAAAAGGGGACGTGGTATGTCTCCAATCCGGCCGCCAGGTTCGCTTATGGGACTATTACCGTAGTCTTATAGCCAACGCTCAAGGCCGCCATTTAGTAGGTCGTTCATTATTTCGGCAGGACGGGCGAATCTCATTCGTGTTCTCCGGACGTCCACCTATCCGCGTTAATCTTGATGACTTAGCTATAGGTCAAGTAGTGGAAGTGCTTCCAGAAACCGAATCCGCGTTTGCTTGCGTGCGGATGCTCCCAGCCTGTAGTTTGTCGGGGCAAAGCGTCCATGCCGAACTCCTAGCAGCATGACAACCCTCCCCACCGGTAAACAGGCACCGGTGGTTTTTTTACCACCCTGTAGTGGAAAAATTGGGGAAAAATATAGCTTTTGACCCTTGACAGGGTCTATAAAATAATTTAAACTAGATAAGGATTTAATAAATTAAATCTTGGGAGATTAAAAAAGGCATAAATAAGCGTTCAATTTTACCTTTATATTCCGTTATTTTACAAGCAGAGCGGATAATATAAATGGCTCCGCAAATAGCGGAAAATACGAACACTATTCCTAAAATTTATGGAATGTGTTTTTTTGACCGCCAAGTCAGTCCCAATGAACGTAGATACGTGCGTAGATAAGTGAGTAATCTGCGTAGATATCCGCGTTATATTCGCGGCTTGTACCTTAACAGCTGAATAGTGGTAAGAAATTAGTACAAAACCGACTGTTTACATATATTGTAGACAATTACGTCAATTCTATAAGAGTTAATACTCAAACCTTTAATAATTGTGGTTTTAAAAAACAATTATATTGCCCTGCATTTATTTGCAGGGAAGCCAGTTTTTCCAACACTTCGGTGTGGATGGAAAAATTAGATTTGTCTTTAGACAGATTGAACTAAAAACGAATTTGTAGTTGTCCCGCCTTTGGCGGGACTTATTACAAACTTCGTTTGTAATAAGAGTTTGATCCTGGCTCAGGATGAACGCTGGCGGCGTGCCTAAGACATGCAA
>CAZPRQ010000046.1:0-8932 GCA_964589415.1 uncultured Candidatus Saccharibacteria bacterium | reverse complement strand
TGAGGAAATTGCATGGTGTTTCGCTATACGGGACTATCACCCTCTTTGGTCCGCCATTCCAGGCGTGTTCTGCTACACAGCATAACTTTTTCCCTGCTGCTTTACCGAGCAGCAACCACTCTCACTTATAACACCTATTAAGCAACGCCGGTAAGCTTTAAGCTGTCATCTTGCGAATCAAGCAACACTTAATAGGTTTGGGCTAATATAAGTTCATAAAGTTTATCAAGTTATAAAGTTTATCAAGTAACTGCAAAAGGCAGCCCACTTGATAAACCTGATGAACTTGAAACTTTATAAACTTATATATGCTTCCGCTTTCGCTCGCCACTACTAACGGAATCTCTCCCCGCTCTTTCTTGCGAAAGGGCGGGATTGATTTATTTTCCACGTGCTACTGAGATGTTTCACTTCGCACGGTTCCCGCTATCTATATCCCACGATATAGAAGCTCTCGATCTTCCATCGAGAAGGTTTCCCCATTCGGACACCCCCGGATCAAAGCTTAGTTGCCAGCTCCCCGAGGCTTTTCGCAGGCTCTCACGTCCTTCATCGGCTCATATTACCAAGGCATCCACCGTATACCCTTTTCTGTCATAATTTCAAATCCCAATTTGCATTGGGACATGTTTGACTAGCAATTTGTGACCACAATTTTTTAAATTATGTTCAAATTTGTTCGGATACAATGTTCTACTTACATTCTTACAATGTTCTACCCAAAGATCATTATTTAGGTTGTATAATAATGATCTTCTATTCATTTGTTAAATTACTATCCGTTGTAACCAAATAACTACTGCCCCGAAGGGATCTTCAAGGCCTATGCCCAGCTCTTTTAGAAAATCTAAGAGAACTGGAAAATATTCACCTTTTCAGACGAGCCCAAGTAAAATTGACTCCGGAAAAGGGCTGGGCACCGAGATCTGTGAGCAGTATATATTTGATTGCAAAGTGCTGGGTGATTCTGGCAAAAACTCTTGACCCTCCTACGCCAAGGCTTCGGAGGGTTGTCGCCCTTCGGGCGACAAAAAAACCGCTTTCGCGGCATGTACAGGCACATATTAATTATGGCCAGTTACATAAACCGCTTATTAATTAATCCTAAGTTGCTTATTACCATAGTTTATTTTGCCAAAATTATCGTAAAATCATTTTAAACTATACTTTTTAGCTTGTCAAGAGAAAACAGAACAAAAACACAATATTTTCTGGCTTATTTAAAACAATAATGCTCTTTGATTTAACAGTATTCTCCACACTTTATACACATTCATACCACAAACCAATATTCCAAGGTGTGAAAATTATTTTCTCCAAAAAAATTATTTGCCCAATATTATTACTGCATCTGCCTGACTTTTGGACTCTTCACTAGGCATTTGAGTAATGGCAATAGTATTGTATCGCTTTTCCAAAGCCTCCAAATTCCTACCGGTCAAACTGACCAATATGGTTGTGCCGTGATTGCTCTTTGAGGCATTACCAATAGCCGTTACTGAATAACCGGTTAAATCTTTCAAAGAGTCCCTTGCCTTGGCTGCCGCTCCTGCCACACCCGAACCGTTTCGAATTTCCACGGTTATAGGTGAAGTATTTTGGAATTCCGGAATACTAGATATAGAAGAAGTACTCATTTCAACACCCGCGACCTGTGCCTCGAGCGCAGTAACAGCACTTGGCTCTATAGAGTTTGACTGCCTTACTTCTACTATTATATTTTTTTCCTGATTGTATACCACGTCATAGGCAAGGTAGCTTAATACATAATTGCCGCTTTCGTCTGTAGAAATAACCGGCTTTTCATTGCTAGGGAGCATTATAAGCTTTTCAGCCCTTTGAACTGGCGAACTTTCGGCAACAGTCGTATTTAACAATTCGCTTTTAGGCACAAAGTCATATTGCCAATATAAATACCCCAATGTTGCCAAAGCCGCGAAGAAAAAAAACGCGAAGACTCCGCCAACTTTCCCAAAAACAGTCTTTTTTAAGGTAGTTGAAATAATCATTGGGCCGGATTTTTGCGGTGCCACCGCTTCAAATAATTCTGCTTTTTTTTCCTGTGTCATAGTCATAGAATTTGTATTTAATACGTATTTCTATTATATCAGACTTATGGGTTTGAATAAAAAATTGCGCGGGATTATTTATTTAACAACACTACTAATTCATGTTCACTAATTATGGTCACGCCGAGTTTTTTAGCTTTTTCGTATTTAGACCCCGGATTTTTTCCCACCACCACATAATCGGTATTTTTTGAAACTGCGGATATCCAGTTTCCCCCCGCGTCCCTTATTGCTTCTTTTGCTTGATCGCGGCTCATTGTATCCAAAGTTCCCGTAACTACCATTTTTTTTCCGACCAAGGGACCACTTTTAACTTTTAGCTTTTCATTTTTTACCTCCACTCCGTTATGAAGTAAACGACTAATGTAATCAATATTCTGTTTGTCCCTAAAATAATTGTGCAACGATTTTGCCACCACCCCGCCAATGTTCGGAATGGAATCTATTTCTTCCAAACTTGCCTTCATAAGCTGATCCAGCGAACCAAAACGCTTCGCCAAATCTATGGCAGTTTCTTCTCCCACATGCAAAATACCAAGCGCGTAAATGAATTTGGACAAAGGCACGCTCCGGCGGGAGTCTATGGAAGCAATAATGTTTTCCGCGCTCTTTTCACCAAACCTATCCAAACCCGCAAGGTCACTCTTTTTTAAAGTAAACAAATCCGCCACGTCGGAAATAAGACCCTCCTCCTGCAAGCGGTCTAAAATTTTCGGGCCAATTTCGTAAATATCCAAGACACTTACAAAATGCTGCATCCCGCGGCGGTTTTTGGCAGGACAACGCGGGTTGGTACAATAATAAGCTGTGGATGATTTTCCTTTTTCTCCAATCTCCCGTTTTTCCACGCCGCCTTCACACACCGGACACACAGATGAAACCTGGACAATTTTTTCTTTGCCTGTTCGCAATTTAGGTAGCACCTCCACCACTTCCGGAATTACGTCGCCCGCTTTTTGTATTACCACTGTATCACCCACTTTCAGGCCCAGCCTGCTTATTTGATCCATATTATGGAGAGTAGCTTTGGAAACCGTAGAACCAGCCACCAAAGTAGGCTCAAACACAGCCACAGGCGTAAGCACGCCTGTTCTGCCAACATTGAAAAATACATCCACCACTCTGGTAGTAGCCTTTTCCGCCGGATATTTATAGGCAACCATATATCTGGGCGCTTTGCCTACTACTCCCACCTGTTCATACAAATTCTGATTATTTAGAGAGACTACAACCCCGTCCGTTCCATAATCTAATTTCTCTCTGATTTTCTCAATTTCTTTAATAAATATTTCTACTTCATTCAAATTCTTACAAACTCGCTCATATTCGCTCACATCAAAATGCAAAAAATTACGCAAAACATTATGCTCATCACTGTGCGTCAAGAACGGAGATTCTTTGCCACCGCTTACGATACTAACAATATCATAAGCAAAAAAGTCCAGCTTGCGACTGGCTGCCAAATTAGGATCAAGCTGACGGAGGCTTCCAGCAGCAGCGTTGCGAGTGTTAGCAAATAAAGGCTTGCCAAATTTATCTTGTATCTTATTTAAATCCTTCAAAACCCTCTTTCTCATAATGGCTTCACCTCGGACTTCCAAATACTCAATTGTTTGAACCGGCTCATTACCATACCAACACAACTTCAAAGGGATGGATCCAATTGTCTTTAAATTTTGAGTTATATCTTCGCCAATTAACCCGTCACCCCGTGTAGCACCTCTTACAAATACGCCGTTCTCATAAATTAATGAAACTGCTAAACCGTCAAGTTTAAGTTCGCAAAAATATTCAATAGGAAATTCCCCCTTATTATACTCGGGGATAAATTTTAAAACGCGCTTCTCCCATGCTTCCAAATCTTCAAACGAAAACGCGTCGTTTAAAGACAACATACGAATTTTATGATGAACTTTTTCAAATTTATCCAAAGGTTTTCCCGCCACGCGATGTATGGCTGAATTGGGATCGGCAAATTCCGGATTTTCTTTTTCCAAACCACGCAATTCGCGGCTTAGCGAGTCATAGACTTCGTCGGTTACACCCGGATCGTTTAGAACATGATAGCGGTAACGCAAATCTGCTATTTGTTCGCGAAGTTTCTGTATTCGTTTTTTTATTTCCGAGGAATTCATAAACTCATCTTGGTTAATTGTCATATTAATCAGTTTTATTATACTATTTCCGGACTATATGAGCGAGCCAATTCCCATAAAATATAAAGGATTGTGGATTACTTGGTTGCGATTGTATTTTTTCTAGTATACACTTAAAATAAGCAAAAAAAATACTGAATATACTTGTCAAACCTCGCAAATCCTAAACTTCGAAAATACAGATAAATGTTCAATTCCCATAAAAAGTTTGAACTCTCTCCTCGCCTACGCCTGGGTGTCGGCCGGGGTTATAGCCAAAACCAAATCCTTAAAATAAGCGGCATTTTGTGTCTAGTGCTGGCTTTAGGCTTAGCTACCAATGCGGTTAGGCTTATGTTTGCGGGATCTTCCCAAAATGAAGCGGGAACTCCTCAAGTTTTAGGCGCCACGGACACAAAAATTCAAAGTTCGACCGCGGAAGTCCAATTTATTGAATACAAAATTCAAAAAGGTGATACTTTGTTCAATGTAGCTCAAAAATACAACATTAGCTGGACCACTTTGGCAACATTAAACAACTTAAAAAGCCCATTTACCCTTAAACCGGGCGATACTTTAAAAATACCTAAATAATAGAGCATAAGAAAATACCTACCACAAAAAATCCCCGCGAGAACGGGGTTTTTAAGTAGTTATTTTAAATTAATTTCTAGGAATTTGCCCGCGGCTCTATTTCATCCCATACCCCGGCAAAGAATTGGCGCATGTTTTCCGCGAGTAAATTGTCGTAAATTTCCACCAAATAGTGGGGCCTCTCGCGGGTTTGGACCAAAATTAAATAATCGCCATGGACCCAGACAGTACCACTAAAGCCTGCTTTACCTTTCCAATATTTTATTTGTCTGCGGTTTGAAAATTCTTTTTGCCGATTTTTTTCTTCAATGCCCGATTGGTTAGAAAATAACCTTAAACGTAAATTCTTAGGTCCGCCTATTCTCCACTCCCAGTCAATCCATTTTTCGTAGTGTTCGGCAAAAGTATGGTCTTGAAATCCCCATAAAATGCCGTCGTACTTCATAATACTCTTATGCCACTCGTCACTTCTTTTGTAAAGGTAGTCTTCTAAAGTTTCTTCCTGAATAAAAGTAATTTTGGGCACGGGATATTTTGCGCCTTGAGTTAGGGTTTCCAGTTCATTTATCATTTTTGAAATGAGCTGTTTTTTTGTTTCTAACTGTTTTTCTTCCTTTTGGACCAAAAATTTTAAATCCTGCGGCGGCACGGCAATTAAGGAACTTGACTGTCCGGCCAAGTCTTCCAAAATAAAACCTTTGTTTACCAATTCCTTGGCCACGCTATAAACCGTAGTGCGGTTAATTTTTGTGAGCCTGGAAACTTCGGTCGGGCTAATGCGCCCATGCTTTAAAACCTCTAAGTAAATAGAGGTTTCTTTGTCAGTAAGGCCTAAGTTTTTTAAGTAATCGTTGATCATATTAGTCATTCCCTCCCCTTTTGAGGGGAGGGATAAAGGGAGAGGTTGTATATATATTATCACATTGTTGATTATTTGTCAACAACAAATATAAATTTGTTGAAATAATATCAACAATATATTTTGCTTTATTTAAGGGATTTATAAGCTTATTGTTGATTTATTATTGACATTATGTTGAAATTATGTTATTATTTTTGGTTATCGTGAGAGTTAGATATAGCGATAACCTTTCGCCTTTTGGTGATTGTGATCTCTAACAGCCTTAAGGAGGACTTATGTCAGCAATATGGTTTTTGTTAGGTCTTATTGCGGCCGTTCAGATAATCATAATGGCCACAAAAGCGGCGGTCTGGCTTTCCGCCCGTAGATGGCCGAGCCATGGCCCCGAGTGGCACCCCAGCCGCATCGTGCGGCTCGCTAGGCACTTGGGATATGCTTTGAGGATTGGATACGCTATTGTCGTTTTTCTAGGAGCGTATATCAGCATCCTCGGGCTGGCATGGGCAATTGTCTATGTTGCCCTCAGCTAACGACTTCAACGGGGGAATCCTTGCGCCCATTCGGCTATCGCTCAGGGCGTCCCGAGCCTGTCGAGGGGCGCCGCGCAAAGATTCCCCTTACTATCTTGTTTTGTTAAAAGTAAATTGATTGTTTTTGCAGTCAGCTTACTTTTCGCAAAATTTTTGCGGGAAGAATTTGTATAGGAGGCGAGGCATGGATTGGAGCTTAGCGTGGCAGCTGTGTTGGCAGTACCGCTTCCTCTTTTGGGAAGCGATTCTCGTGACCTTGTTACTTTCGGCAGTCACAATTGTTTTTGGGACAATACTTGGCGTGCCTCTGGCATTTGCAAAAAAGTCCAAGAACAAAATTTTTCGTCTTTCGGCAGCGGTTTACATAGAAGTCTTTCGGGCAGTTCCGCTTTTAGTGTTGATTCGCTGGGTATACTTCGGATTTCCAACACGCATAGACGGTTTTTTCGCGGCTGCCATAGCCTTGGTTCTCAATTTGGCACCTTTTGCCGCGGAAAATATCCGCGCCGGATTGGACGCAGTTTCCGACGCGCAGCGTGAATCAGGCTTGGCGCTCGGAATGAGCCCAAGTCAAGTTAATCGGCGAATTGTGTTTCCCCAGGCTGTTAGGAATATCTTACCGAACCTAATGGACCAATGGATCACTTCCGTAAAGTTAACATCACTGGCTTCTGTCATTGGTGTGCAGGAACTGCTTAATGTAAGTGGACAGGTAATTACCATGACTTCGCTGCCGCTTGAAGTTTACATAATTACGGCCACTTTATATTGCCTAATCATCTTTGCCCTTACTTCGCTTGCACGGGCTTGTGAGAAAAGATGGATTCGGAAAGAAGGACACTAATGATGATTGAAGCGATAAATCTGCGTAAAGCCTTCGGACAATTAACGATGCTGAACGATGTATCGTTCACACTCGAACATGGCCAAGTCCTTACACTCATCGGGCCTAGTGGCTCCGGCAAAACCACTCTTTTGCGTGCCCTTAATGGCCTTGAAAGTATTGATTCCGGAACAATTCGTCTTCTGGACGGGGAATTCCAAATTACATCCACTACCCAGGCAAACAGGCAGCTTCGCCAGCGAGTGGGTATGGTATTTCAGGAATTCAATCTCTGGCCACACATGACAGTCCTAGAAAATCTCATTGAAGCACCAATGTGCGTGCTAAAAATGATTCGCTCCGAGGCTACCGATCGTGCTCGCGACTTGCTCGCAAAAGTGAGGCTGTCGGAAAAAGAGAGCAGCTATCCTGCAGCTCTCTCCGGCGGAGAAGCACAGCGAGTGGCTATAGTGCGGGCTATGATGATGCAGCCTGAGATTTTACTGCTCGACGAGATAACCTCCGCGCTTGACCCGGAACTAGTCGGGAAAGTGCTGGAGACCATCAAAAGCGTGGTCAACACAGGCACCACGGTGGTCATGGCAACCCACCACATTGGATTTGCCATGGAGATTGCCGACAAGGTAATTTTCTTAGACCACGGCCGCGTTATTGAAATTGGCACGGCAAAAGCGGTCCTCACGGACCCGCAGCACCCAAGAACAAAAGAATTCCTCCAACGCATTTTGGCCGAAAAAATTAACAATTGAACGCTTACCCCCGAGAAGCTGAAAAGATTGTGTATACAATCACTCGGGATTTTTTCCCTTTAGACTACACATAGCCTGTGGGGATAAGGATTTGTATTGCACATCTTGCCCAAAACAAGGGGAATCCTTGCGCAACGCAAAGATTCCCCTTGTAATCTTATTTATATTTTTCCCAAGGCAAAAACTAATCACTACCAAACATCGGGACCGTTATTTTTAGATTTATCAGGAATATCCGGCAAGTTTATCCACTCCTTCTCGGAAGAGGTTAGCGGTTCGGTTGGAGAATCCTCTCGCCCTACCGGTAAAGTATCATCTTCTACAACATGGTAATAAGCCCTGGTCTGCTCATTAAATTCAGGGGGTTTTACTACCTCGCCAGTTACGCGACTAGCTTGTTCTACAAATATCTTAGGCGCTTCATGCCAAGGTACAATTTCAACTTGAGGATAGCGTTTTTTTAAAATATTTATGACTCGGTTGTACTCTTCCCCTACCACCACAAACTTTATACCCGCTGAGGCTAACTTTTCGCCATAATTTGAAACTAGTATAAAACCACCTTTAGTTTTCGGTCGGGCGGCTCCCATCATAGTCGCTACTTCTTCGTCCTCATGATGAACAAAGTTCATTGTGTAAAACAAGCGGTCAGGTGAAATGCCTGTTTTTAGTAAAGTATCCAGCTCCATAACAGCGTCTTTCTTACCCGCAATACCATGGGCGTCATATCCAAGTCCAATTTCGTGAGGTGTATTCTCGACTGCCCACTCCAAACCAAAATCACCTATTTCTCTCATTATGGAACCACCAATGTTTGTACGCTTGCCAATTTCACGAAAATATCTCGTCCTCTCAACTGAAATGGCCGCCAATTCTGCATCCCAGCCATAATATTCTGCCCATTCGGGATACCTTTCTTTTAATTGTTCAACAGTAAATTGATCATCCGGGTTGTATATAGGCACCGGGATTCGATCTGAAACTTCACTTTCGGCACCAAATGTGCCAAGGCCTTCTGGAGGCATAAAACATCTCCTAAACGCTACCCTTTGAATCTACCCAAGGTAATGTTTATATAAAATAGTTAACAACCAGAATGGGAAAATGGGGACATGACCCATTATTTAAATTTAGGCCTTCCAGGCTCTC
>CAZPRQ010000045.1:8498-9811 GCA_964589415.1 uncultured Candidatus Saccharibacteria bacterium | reverse complement strand
AAAAATAATTTAACCAAGCATTTATGGAAGAAAAAATATTGTCCGCGAGAGAAATATTGGGAAATGACATATATGAATTTTTAGCTTCGTGCCTAAACGAAAAAGGCATGGGTATTGCTTCCGAAAAGCTTAAAGAAGAAATGATTTTAGATTTGGCCGAAAGGCTCCAGGCCTGGCTTATGCAGCATTTGGCCGGACGTTTAACCGAGTCTCAGGTAAAAGACTTGGACAGTCTTAGTGAAAAAGGGGCGGACAGGCGTGAAATAATGGAGTATTTGTCGGCAAAGATTCCAAATTTAGAAGTGGCCTTTGCCGAGGAAATGGAAAAATTTAAAAAAACGTATTTAGAAGCTTAAATTTAGCATTCATATGGCGGAAATAAATAAATATAATTCTCCTGATAGGGGAAATAATCCCGAAGGCCAGAGCGAGCGTCAGTTAAGCCCGGACCAACAGAGAATTCGGGAAGCGCGGGAGAAAAACAGGGAAATTGGAGAACGGCGCGAGCAGGCTAAAAAAGCCGTCCAGTCGGTTTTGATTATGGTGGCCCAGCGCCTGCGTGACAAAAATTTGACTGACAAAGAACGCCGCCGTTATGAATGGGTAAAAGAGTCCGTTGAATCGGCTAAATCCAAGTCTTTAGACATTAGTCGGGATAGCTATTTGGTAGAAGCTCAAAATGAACAAGGCCAGAAAATTGGCCGCCAAGAAGGGTTGCCGGTAGACGAGCTAATACGCGTGGTGGCGGAACATAAAAAGCGCCTAGAGCGGGAAATTGCAAATAGCGAAGAGTTAAAAAGACAAGGGCTGGAGCTAAAAGGTAAAATGGCTGTGGAAAAAGCCACAGGACAAGAAGCAGAGAGTGAGGAAAATAAGGAAAAATTGGCCTGGAACAGGGTTTTACAGCAGCTGGACGGGCAGAATATGCTAAAAAAAGATGCCGAAGATTTGGTAAGCACTTGGCAAAAGTCTGAAGGCAGGACTTATGACAGCCATGAATTAAAATTACAGCAGGGCGAAGCGTTAAGGCAGGTGGCGGAAAAATACAGCCAGGGTGGGAAAGATTTAAAGCGCAGGCAGTTGGAAGACTTGGGTAAAATGCAGCAAGCGCTTATGAAAGAATCTTTGGCTTATTTTGCATATCACTATGACGAGTCTTACCAAAGAGGCCAAGGCGAAATAAAGTTAACCAAGGAAGAAAGCGAACGGCAGAACGTCTTTACCAAGCGCGAGGCTTATCTTATTTCGGACATTTCCAACAACCCTCGGCTCAGAGAAATAATTTATGACAAATTGGTTAAGCTGGGGCAGCT
>CAZPRQ010000045.1:0-8398 GCA_964589415.1 uncultured Candidatus Saccharibacteria bacterium | reverse complement strand
ACAACCCTCGGCTCAGAGAAATAATTTATGACAAATTGGTTAAGCTGGGGCAGCTGCCGGAAAATTTTGATTCCCTTTCACAGGAGGAGCAAAACTATAAGCTGGCCATGAAGGTGCTGGAGAAAAGACGAGTGTTAAATTTGCCCAAAGAGCTTGTTATAAAAATTATTGACCGAAGACAAGAGGCTCCAAGGGGAATAAAAGAGAATGATGTCATAACACCAACTTCGCGAGGCACTACGCGAGGACCTAAATGGGAAGAATATGAGGATACCATAACTGGAATTACTCCGGGTAAGTCAGGGCCAGGAATGCCTATACGTGAACCTGGGCCAGTAATAAAAACAGGACCAGAAGTAGGTCCTACGGAACCCAAAAAAGAAAAACTTTTCCTTATAGACATTTCGGAAATAGCCAAGCGCATGGCCTGGACGCAGGCAGAAGAACGCTGGCGTAAAGAAACCCAAGGCAAGGGTTGGATTAAGCGCGCTTGGAAGGGGCTAACCGAGCAGGGCGCCAAACTAAAATATTATGACGAGAATTTAAAGAGCATACAGGCGGACAATAACCTTATGCGCGCCATTAACGAGCGCGTAACCGGCCAGAAAATGCCGGGCAATGCGCCAATTATCTCCAGGGAGTATTTGGAGCTTTTAGATAAAACCGTGGAGGTTTACGAAAAAAATATTGTACAAAGCCAGCGGGAAATAGGCGATGCCATAAACGATGATCCTAACGTAAAGGAGCAGGTTGCCAAAATGCTGCGCTTGTTCCAGTTTAAAAAATGGGACGAACTAGGCGCTGCTTATAAGGGGCTGGACGAAAGGCAGGCAGTGGAGTTGTTTGTAAAAACAAATATCGTTAAGCTGCTTAAAGACGAGGGAAAGAGTTTTACGGGCGATGTTGACCGCTACAAGGAAGCCAAGGGTCTTTTGTATGCCAGTAATTTTTATGAATTTGCCAAAACTTTCCGAGATAAAAACAAGGAAGGCATAGAAAAAATGGTTGGAGAGTATGGCGAAGCAAACAGGGAAGCTATAGAAAAGCATTTCCAGGGCATGTTTAACCTGGACTTGCAGTTAGGCCTTGCCGAGCGCGACCTTATGGATAACCGGCCCAAGAATACTTTGAAGTGGTATGAGAAAATGGTGAATTTCGGCGAGAAGCACGCGGTCTTAGGCAAAGTCGTTATGAATCCGTTTATGGTGGGAGTAGCCGGTACGGTATTGGCCGGCGGAGCCAGACAAGTGGCTATGCGGACTGCCAAATGGGCTGCCATTGGTGGCGCTGCTGCTTTGGGTGTGGGCGGTTTTTGGGTACCCTTGGGAGTGGGAGCCGCGGTGGGCGGCGTGTATCGTGCATACAAACGGGGTAAGGACGTAAAATACGACATAGCCCAGGATTCCCGGCATGAAACTTTGGGCGGACAAGGCGGTGGTATTTTGGACGGCCAAAATAAGGATGGCGATTTAAGGTACGACAAAATGCTTTTTAAGGACGCATTAGCTAAACTGGACAACCTTAAGGGTGTAACAAATTTTAGCGATGATCAGAAAAAACAAGTTGCCGAAATTTACGCCAGGCTTGGGCTCGAAAAGGATTTGCTGGTGGACAAGGACAGAAAGTACAGCCTGGATATGTTTAGACTTACGGAAGATGAAGGTAAAAGTTATGGTACGGTTTCGGTAGCCAAAGCTAATTTACGAATTAAATTGGCCGAATTGGGCCTGGATGAAAAAGATATAGCAGGGCTGATTGTCGCCGAAAAAGGCAAGTTGCTGGACGATATAAAGGAAACCGAGGAGCGTCAGGCTAAATTCAGAAGAATGGAAATGCTCAAGTCAGGCATTGGGGGAGCCGTGCTCGGGTTTGCCGGAGGGTGGGTTGCAAAACACGGTTTAGATTTAATAAGAGATAACTGGCCGAGCAATGGGGACTTTTCGGCAGTGGCGGGTACGGGTATTAAGGGTCCGGGTGTGCCGGGGACCGGGGTAAGTAATTGGGAAGAGTGGAAATCCAAACTTGGCGTGAGTAAAATTTCCCATCATGACTGGCACCATGACCATTACGCGGAAAACGGCGGCGGACATGTTTTTAGCGGCAAGGAACTGCAAGGCCATTTTCTGGCCGGCGGCGGCAAAGTTACGTTCGATTATCACGGCGCGCTGGAAAACATTAAAAATAATTTGGAAAGCAAGTTGCCAGCCTTAGGTCAGAATTTTGACGGCGGAGTGGACAGCCGGTTTGAGCATCTTATGCCAAAGGACGTGCATGGTAAATATGAAGCCTTTACCAAAGCTTTAGATGCGTTTAAAACCAGCCATCCGGAAGTTAACATGGCAGAATATAATCCGGATACGGCGCCGGGAGACATAAAGTCCGCTGTAGAAAAATTGGACGAGTTAAGGGAAAGTTATAACAATACAGTAAAAGGCTTCTTAGGCAAAATGCATGAGCGTTTGCAGGTACGCATAATTCCCACAGAAGCCATGAACAAGGCTGGCGAAGGCATTGTTGTGGGGCATTTGGACGCCAGTGGCAAAATACCCATGGACGGGAAGTTTGCCCAATTTTTTGACAGTAAAGGCCAATTGTTAGCTAAGTATCTGGAAGTGGGTTCAGTAAACGAAAAAGGGCAATTTGATACATTGGCTACCGCAGTAGGCAAAGGTTTTGAAATGCCTGTAGCGGACAATGTACCCGGTGGACCGCCAATAATGCCAATAGAAAATACCGAGAAGCCGGATTCCTGGACAGTGCCAATTGTGCCGCCGCAGCGTAAGTTTTTTGAACGCAAAGAAGAAAAGAAAGCCAGAGAAGAAAAGGAAAAGAAAAAGCAAAAAGAAGCCGCGCGGAAAGAACACGATGAGAGTAATGGGGAAAATAATGAGCAAGGAGAGCATACTCATGAAAATGAGTTAAAGGAAAAACACAAGCTTTTGTTCGATAAAGCGCGGGTTGAGGAAAACAGACAAATATTGGAATTGGACTTTCCTCAGGAGGTAAAGCAAGAGATAAAAGCCGCTGGGTTGGATATAAAAGTAGTAGCAGCCTGGTGGAAAGAAGAGGATAGGGCAAAAGCCGAAGCAGCCAAGAAAAAGGCGGAAGCTCACCATAAGAAATCTGCGTCCGGGAAAGACGCTGGCCATGACTCTGGCGAAGACCATAAGGAAGAAACTATTTACCCGGTCCATAAGGAAGGCCCGAGCATTGAAGCTTATATCGATCAAGCCGGGCGTTTAGAAGAGGTGGCAGTAGTGGTTAGGAAATATTATGAACGGGTTGAATATTTGGATAAAAGACTCAAGGAGTTTCAGTCCGGCAAGGGAAAATTGGACAGCGAAGATTTGGACGACTTGCACGAAGAGTTTAAAAAGAAGACGGAAACTGACTGGTCTAAGGATTTTAACCCCAAAGAATTCCGTAAACAAAAGAGGGAAAAATTGCGTTCCTACCTTAAAACCCCAGTCAAACAAGCTCCAGCTAAAAATACTGCAAAGCCAAAACCCGGGCAAGCGGGTGAAAGTTCCGACCCGGATAGCTCAGGCGAAAGCGATGAGACCGTTGTAAAAGAAAATAATAGTGAAGGAAAAGAAAGCCAGCCTGGAGCGCAGGCAAAGGAATTTCATGAGACTTATAAAAATATAAATGTGGACTTTGGTCCCATAAATAAGTCTAAACAAGAGTACAACCACGAAGATTTCTACAAAAACCTGAATGCTGTCATGAGGATTATTAAGAAAGAAAATCCTAAAGCAGCAGTGTTTAAAGAAAAATTTACGGTGTTTGTGGTTAAGTCCCGATACAGAGCTAGAAAACTGGATAATGGCTATGAGTTGCCATACGACATGAAACCGGCAGACATGGCAAAGTTTATGGCCGGTAAATTCCGAACCTCAAAGGATGCGGGCGGAAAACAAAATTCAAAAAAAGCTCTGGCCGCGGCATAACGGACGCAAGGGAAGCGGCAAAGATAACACTGTCTAGGGTAAAAAATTACAATGAATTAAACGCGCCAACTCTGGAAGAGGGCGATAAAAAATTTAATGAACTGACGCGTAAATTGTGGAAAGAATTGGCTGTATCCGGCAAGTTCAAGCGTGACAAAACAGGCAATACCTATATTCAAAACCGCTCCGATGCAGATGGAGAGGCGAGTTTGGCATTGCTTAAAATGGCCGGCATAGACACTTCCAAAGTTGCTTATGTGGCTCCGGGGAAGTCTTTAAAAGACCATATTCATTTTGATACCGGAAACAAACATGGGGTGGTGGCGTCCTTAGACGATATGACCGCCTATATTGACCACCATGGGGAAGGTTCTAAAAACGATACTTCCTCCACGGAAATAACTTACGAGGCGCTGGTTGGGTTGGGACTTTTGGAAAAAACCAGGGGTTTGGACCAGGCCGTCCGGCTTATAACCCAGGAAGACAACCGCTCATTCCCGAATGAAGAAAAATATTTTAAAGACCATTGGCACCACACTATTTTGGGATTATTGCAGTTCGTAAAATTCCCCGATTTGGTGAAATATTTTGAGCAAGGCAAAAAACCGACAGATATTTTAAACGCGAGCGAGCTGGAAGATTTGGGCTTAACGAAAAAAAGCGAAGAGGTGAGAAAGCGTGTTCAGGCTTCGTTAGACTCGATGCGTGAAATAAAAGACGAGGGGTTCATAGTCCACTCCGAAAAATACGGAGACATAGCAATAGACATAGGAAAGAAGGTTAATATTGGTTTTCTATCCGCCCGGGCTATGGGTATGGACGGTTATGTAATATGGAGCCCAAAGAGCGGAAGCTTCTTTGTTTCCACTAAAAAGCCTTTGGACATAAAGTTAGCTCAAGGTACCAAGATCCGCGAAACCATGTGGATTAAGCCTTCACGAGACGTGGATGGCAAGGCGTTAAATATTTCTTTAAACGATATTGTTGCGGCCCTTGGCGGGAACTCAGACAAAAATATTGGGGAAGGACTAAAACGGTTTTTGCAGCGAAAAAACAAAGCAGCATAAAAAAATCCCCCCCCGCCAACGGGGGGGATTTTTTTATATACCTATTTCTTTGGGTCTACGTTTTGAATAACCGAGCTGTCAATATTGGCGTTTAGTAAGTCCTGTACAATGGCAATTATGCTAAACGATAAAATGGCTACTACCACTCCAAGCACCGCCCATTGGATGGATTTTTTTGCCTGGGTATAAGCCTCTTCGTTGCCTTGGGATATAATCATTCTAAAGCCGCCAATTATAATAGCAATTACCGCCCAGGCGCCAAGCAGGCTTAAAAAGCCTTTGGTAATAAACAGAAACATGTCAATAAGAGAGTCAGTTGGCAGGGGGTTGTATAGCTTGTCGTCTTTTTTTGTTCCGGTTGCGCCGGTATTTGTTTGTTTGCCAGTATCCGTACCCGTATTTTTTTGATTGTTATTTTCTGTGGTTTTAGGGTCATTGGCAGGGGGGTCCGCGGTTGCCTTTTTTACTTCTATGGCAATAGCCGGATTGGAACTGGTTAAATTTTCCCAGCCGCTGCCGGGGAAATTTACTTTAACTATGGCAAATAAATTTGCAGGGCCGGAATTTAGGCTGTTGGCGGAAACCGTTTTGTTTATGGAGTAGGAATTTTGATTTAGGACAAATGGGATTTCATAAAAGGCAACTTGGGCGCCTGAAGTTTTGTCGTTTATGGAAATGCCGAATTTGTCGGTTTGGACATTGGGTCCATTTTGACATACAAATATAGATGACTCGGTTCCATAACTGCTTTTTTTAACAACTACCAGGTTGCTGAACACTACTGTGCTTTGCACATCAAGCGAGGAACCGCTTACTAAGCGGTTAGGGATGTTAAAATTAATACTGGCTGAGCAGTCGGCGGCAAGCGTTGTTTGGGGTACGGCGCCTGAAAGGAATATTGTTATGAGGCTAATTGAAAGTAAAGTGAAATTTTTTATTTTTGCTTTCATGGAAAAGTTATTATTTGCCTTTATTTTACCACAAAGTTAGCGAATAAGCTAGTAAGCTGATAAGCAAGTAAGCTAGTAAGCGAATAAGCTAGTAAGCGAATAAGCTAGTAAGCAAATAAGTTGATAAGCGAATAAGCCTGTCAGCATATCAGCATATTAGCCTATTCGCTTATCAGCTTATACGCTTATTAGCTCATTTATTTGCCTTTGTGGAATTCCATATGCTATAATGCAACAAGTCCAATACTAATGCGAGTGGTCAGGGGCGAATAATAGACTTTGTAACGCAGCGACCGTTGGCATAAGTATCGGATACCCCAAATAAAAGTCAGTCAAAGCTTGCTTTAAGGAGTTACAAAAACACAGTAAATTCCCATTTCAGATCCCTAAGGCATAAAACCTGTAGTAGTTAGTTGGCTCGTCTGGCCATAAATGGCCGTCCAGCCTTACTCCCGTAAATAAACAAAGATCAAAACACAACTTATCGCATGCAAACCGTTTGTAGGCTTAAGTTGTGTTTTTATTTTTTTGGAGATATTATAAATGTCGAAAAACAATAAAGATAATCGATCTATGGAAATAAAACCTAAAATAGAAACCTTTGCCCGAATAAAAGTATTGGGCATTGGAGGTTCCGGCACCAGCGCCGTTAACCGCATGAGCCAGCTGGGCATACGCGGCGTGGAATTTATTGCCATTAATACCGACGCGCAAGCATTGCACAACAACCAGGCGGACCGCAAAGTCCACATTGGGAAGAATATAACCAAAGGTTTGGGTTCGGGTATGAACCCAGAACTTGGCAGGCAGGCGGCAGAGGAGAGCGTGGAAGAATTGGAAGAAGTTATTGGCAATGCCGATATGGTATTTATTACTTGCGGACTTGGCGGCGGCACAGGCACGGGCGCGGCGCCGGTGGTGGCAGAACTTTCCAAGACCCGTGGCATTCTTACCGTGGCGGTTGTAACCAAGCCTTTTACCTTTGAAGGCAGTAAGAGAAAAGAAGTCGCGGAAACCGGTTATGATAATTTAAAAGACCAGGTGGACGCGATTATCTCCATTCATAACGACCGCATTTTACAAATAATAGATAAAAAAACTTCTTTAATAGACGCGTTTAAAACCGTGGACGAAGTTTTAAGGCAGGGGATTTCCGGTATCTCGGATTTAATTACCACTCATGGCGTGGTGAACGCGGATTTCGCGGACGTAAGAAGCATTATGCAAGATGCCGGTACCGCGCTTATGGGAATTGGACGCGCCAGTGGCGAGAACAGGGCGTCGGAAGCGGCCAAGCTTGCTATAAATTCTCCGCTCCTTGAGCTTGCTATTGACGGCGCTAAGGGCGTACTGTTCAATATTACCGGCGGCCAGAATTTGGGAATGTTTGAAATAGATGAAGCGGCCAAAGTTATTACAAAGAGCATAGATCCGGATGGTAAGGTAAAATTTGGAGCGGTAATTGACGAAGAAATGGGCGAGGAGGTTCGCATTACTGTTATTGCCACGGGCTTTGATGAAGCTAATAAGCGTTCCAGTTTGCCGGGTCTTTCATTTGTCGAGGAACCAAAAAAATCCAGCGTGAGCGAGTCCCGTCAGTCGACGCAGCAGCCCGCGCAGGAAGTAAGAAAACCGTTGTTTAATCCAAAACCCATAGAACCTATTCGCAGTATGGATGCTCCCGAAGAGGAGGCTGCTTCCCAGCCAAACTTAGGTGGTGACGACGAATTGGATATCCCGGCGTTTATACGGAAGAAGATGAAATGAGTAGGCTGATAAGCAAATAAGCTAATATGCTAATAAGTAGATAAGTGAAAAGGCTAATAAGCAAATAAGCTGATAGGCTGATAAGTAAATACAATAAATGAATAAGCTGGTTAGCTATTATGCGTATGCATGAGTAGCATGACCAGCTTTTTAAATAAAATAAAATATGGCAATACAAAGTTTTCAAGAAATACATGCATGGAAAAAATCTCACGAGTTAGTTTTAATGGTATACAAACTTTCTGAGACATTTCCTAAACAAGAATTATTTGGGCTTGTATCACAATGTCGACGGTGTGCCGTTTCTATCCCATCTAATATTGCGGAGGGATATAGGCGAAACAGCAAAGCGGATTCTTTACATTTTTATAATATGAGTCAAGCTTCGCTAGAAGAATTGCGTTATCAACTTTTATTAGCAAAAGATCTCGGTTACATTCAACAAGAAAAATACGACCAAATATCTGCGTTAGCAGGGGAGACAAGTAAGTTGTTAAATGCTTGGATTAAATCACAAAAAAAGTTTTAGTGCTCGGCATTGCTTAGTAGCTTATAGGCTTATTCGCTTAGCTGCTCATTTGCATTTTTTTTCTACATGTGCTATAATACATATAACGTGGTTTCAGGGTCGATCGGAGAAAGCTCCGGAAACCAACGAAATGAA
>CAZPRQ010000044.1:8023-10103 GCA_964589415.1 uncultured Candidatus Saccharibacteria bacterium | reverse complement strand
CAAAATTTATTTGTGCCAATCCGCTCGAAATCCTGACAATTTCGTTTACAAATTATTTTTAAGATAGCTTCTAAATACTAAAGTAAACTAAATTACAAAACTAGTAGACAGTGACCAGTAGCTTGCAGTCTTCCTAAATTCTATATTCTAACTTCTAGATTCTTTTATATGTTAAATTGTTTAATTGTTATTTTGTTATATTGATAGAATGATAGGATGATAAAATGCCCCGTGATTTTCTATTCTACTTCGGAAGGTACTTCGCCTTAAGCTGTTGTTTTTCCCAATTCATTTTTTCAGAATTGTAATTCTTAAACATTTTAGCGATTACAAAAACCAACCAGATTATTGAGACGACTGCTATTAGGATAATAATAACGCGGGCGCTAAGCAGTCGAACCTGCTGGTACCTTAAACCGTACCAAACTAGCCCGCAAAGACCCATAAACAATAAAGGACTCGCCAATTTATGTCGGTATTTAATATCTACCGGTACAGAAGACAATTTATAAGCTAGCCATAGCACTGCTCCAATAGCCAACGCGCCCAAACTTATAATTAACCAGGCCTGGTCAAAATTCCGTACGGCCGGAAACCCTACATCAAATAAAAAAGTTTTGCTGACTAAAGTTTTTATATCCATATATACTTAAATTTTCTGCCTACCGCTTAAACAGTACGGCATAATGATATCCGTCTGCCTCCAAATCCTGCTCTTTTCTTAAACCCGCGCGCATAAGCATAACTTCCAGCTGTTGCTGGCTTATTCTGCGGTCTATGGCCGGTCCAAATGGAGTACCTTCTTTTTTCCATTCCACCACCAAAATTTTACCCTCGGGCTTTAACAGCCTATATGCGTTTGCAAGCAGCTTGTCGGGCACTGAAATTTCATGCAAAATATTGCCAATTACGACCAAATCGCATGAATGCTCTTCAAGCTCCAAGAGCGGCTTGCTTAAATCGGCATGGACAATCTTCACATTTTTATAACCCATTTGCTTGGCAATGGAACTTGTTGCCTCAAGTTTTGCCGCCTGGACATCTACCCCATAAACCACGCCTTCCGCTCCCACCATTTGGGCTGCCGGCAATACATAAAATCCGCTGCCACAGCCAAGGTCTGCAACCACACCACCTTTTACCAGACCTGTCTGTGCTATTACTAATGAAGGGTTTATAAATTTAGACATAAGGGAATTAATTAAAATTGACCATAATTAAATAAAATTAAATAAAAATTACTGCGGTTAAATTATGATCAATTTTATTTAATTTTACTTAATTTTATTTAATCTCTTCGTGTATGTGTTGTATGCCCACGGCCTTGCCATTTTCCCCAACTTCCACCACTACCCCGTTTATTTGCATTACACCGCTTTCTTCCGGCTCGTTTTTAAATTTTATGGCGGGATCTAAAAATTTTGCCATTGCATTTTCACGCACCACGCCAATTATGCCGTCCCTAGAGCCTGTCATGCCAACATCAGAAATATAAGCCGTACCCCCGAGCAATACGCGAGCGTCGGCCGTCGGTACGTGAGTATGAGTACCCAGCACCGCCGTAACTTTCCCGTCCGCGTGCCAGCCAAAAGCAATTTTTTCGCTGCTGGCTTCACTATGAAAATCTACCACTATTATATCACCTTTTTGAGATTGTTCTAGCAACAATTCATCCAATGCTTTAAATGGGCTGGATATTTCGCTCTCAAATTGCTTTTCCATAAAAACTTGGGCGTTTAAATTCATAACCAAATATTGCCGCCCATTTTTTGCAAACCGGTAATACCCATACCCTGGAAAAGACCCTATAAAATTGGCTGGCCGAATCAAATTTTGGTATTTATCAAAAACACCTTCAGCTAACTCATGCTTGCTAAAAATATGGTTGCCCCCGGTATAGACGTCTATGCCCAAATCTTCTATTTCTTTCATGGTTGAAAGCGTAACCCCTTTACCATGCGCCATATTTTCGACATTGACAATTACTACATCCGGGTTATATTTTTCTTTCCACTCGGGCAAGACCTGACGCAAAATTTTGCGTCCGCCTTTACCTACCACATCGCCTATAAAGAGAATT
>CAZPRQ010000044.1:0-7923 GCA_964589415.1 uncultured Candidatus Saccharibacteria bacterium | reverse complement strand
ACCCTGGTTTCTCTTATTACATGCACCTTAATTTCACCGGGGAATTTTATTTCGTTTTCCAAGCGGTTGGCAATTTCGCGGGCCAGCTTTTGGCAGCCAAGATCGTCCAGCCGTTCCGGTCTTACAAACACCCGAATTTCGCGGCCGCCCTGAATGGCATAGGTTTTTTCCACGCCTTCAAAGCTGTTGGCAATATTTTCCAAATCGGTAAGGCGTTTAATATAATTTTCCAGACTGTCTTTTCGCGCGCCTGGACGGGCACCGGAAATGTTGTCGCACGCGTCCACAATTATGGCTTCCACACTCGTTGCCGCTTCGCTCTTTCCGGACACGTCGGTATCTGCATGGTGGGAAGTTATTGCTTCCACCACACGCTTGTCTAAATTAAATTTTTCAGCTATTTTGCGGCCAATTTCCACGTGAGTCCCTTCCAAATCCTGGTCAAGCGCTTTTCCTATGTCGTGAAGAAGCGCGCCCTGTTTGGCTATTTGCACATCCGCGCCCAATTCTTCGGCAATTAGCGCGGCGAGTTTTGCCATTTCAATGGAATGACGAAGAATATTCTGGCCATATGAAGTCCTAAACAACAGCCGACCAATAAGATGAACGAGCTTAGGAGGAAAAGCGGTAATGCCAAGTTCATACACAGCCTGTTCGCCAGCCTGCTTAATTTGTTCATTTATTTCCGCCTTGCTTTTTTCGTAAGCCTCTTCAATACGCGCGGGGTGAATCCTACCGTCTGACAACAGTTTTTCCAAAGTCAATTTTGAAATATGTCGGCGAATGGAATTGAAACCCGAAATTACTACTGTATCCGGAGAGTCATCAATTAAAATTTCCACGCCCATCATTTGTTCAAAAGCGCGAATATTACGGCCTTCCTTACCAATAATTCGACCCTTCATTTCTTCGTTCGGAATTTGGACCGTGGTCGTTGTGGTTTCACTGGTAACTTCGCTTGCCACGCGCTCTATGGCCTGGGCCACAATACTTCGGGCATCGCGTTCGGCATTCTCATGCGCTTGAGCTAAAAGTTTTTTATGCAACTGCAACATTTCCTCTTTTACGGTCTTTTCCGCGTTATCGAGCAAAACTTTAACCGCTTCGTCCCTGGTCATTCCCGCAATTTTTTCCAAATTCTGCACCTGCTTTTGCCGCATTTCCTTAATTTCTTCCTGAACTTTTTGTATCTCTTCCTTTTTTGCTTCGAGGTCCTGCTTCTGGCGGTCCATCTGCGCGGATTTGGAGTCTAATTCTTTTTCTTTTCTGTCTATGCGCTCTTCGAATCTAACTATTTGAGAGCGAAATTCCTGCTCTTGCTTCTTTGCTTGTTCAATAATTTCCAAAGACCTGGATTTGGCTTCCAGTAAAATTTCCCTCTCTTTGGACTTTGCCTCATCTACAATTTTTTCTGCCCTGGCCTCGGCCGTCCCCACCTTCTTGGTGGCCATACTCTGCCTAAGAATATAACCAATAATAAACCCAACTGCTACACCTCCAATAATATACGCAAAAATCATAAAATACCTTACAATCGCACGGTAAGGCTTGAAATTTTATGAATATAGCAAAATTCCCAAACTAAGTAAGTTTAGGGCGTTTTTCCAAACTCCGGGTTGCTAGTACCGAAAATATAGTATTAACAAAGGAAATATATACGTGGGAAAAAATAATTTGCTTTATCATAGTGGAATCATCAAGCTCTCAGTGCGGAAATTATCTTATTTCAGCGCCTTTATAGTACCAAAATTTGCCGAAGCTGTCAAAGACATGATAACCTTACTATATTCATTATAATTAACAAGAATATAATCCGAATACTCCATATGGGAACAATCCATATGCCCAAATATAATTGAAGCTCTATTCGGGTCATTAGGATTGCAGTATTCGGGTCATTCGGATTATAAATATTATAAACATATATGAAACACACCCTTCCTCCTCTTCCCTATGGCTATGATGCCCTGGAGCCATATATAGACGCGAAAACCATGGAACTCCACCATACCAAGCATCACCAAACCTATGTAGACAAATTAAATGCCGTTTTAGAAAAATACCCGGATTTGCAAGGAAGGCCAGTAGAAGAACTGCTAACCGATTTGTTAAATTTAAAAGTTGAAGAACCTGACAGAAAAACAATCCAAAACCATGGCGGCGGGCACCATAATCACTCCCTGTTTTGGAAATATTTGGATCCTAGTAATGTAAAGGACGAGCTGCTTAATAAAGAAGTAGCTTCTACTTTTGGCAGCGTTGATGATTTCAAAAAACAATTTAACGACTCTGCAGCCAAAGTTTTTGGCAGCGGCTGGACTTGGCTAGTTCGTGATGGAAAAAATTCTAAACTAATAATTCAAAACATGCCGAACCAAGATTCCCCGCTTATCCTTGGCCTTGAGCCAATTTTAGGTCTGGATGTTTGGGAACATGCGTACTATTTAAAATATATGAATAAACGCCCAGATTACATTGAGGCGTGGTGGAAAGTGTTGAAATTAATATAGTTGATGTGTGGTCGCGCCATGATACCCGAGTCATCGAGTGGTTCATGGTGGAAAGTACTAAAGTTGATATAAATAATAGCTGGCTGCGCCCTGTACCGGAGTCAGACGACTGGTACAGGGTGGAGAGTGTTGAAATTAATATAGTTTAAACAAGTGGAATCCTTGCGCAGCGCAAAGATTCCCCTTGTTATTACAATGAACCAAAATAAAAACCCTTCCAAACTCACCAATTGTCAGATGAACTTAGAAGGGTGGGCAGATTATCGCACTCTGCCCGCCGCGCCGAATTGTATTCAGTATTCCTGCTTAATTTTGCCTCCTTTGGGTGATGTTTACTGCTTTGCGGGAGAGACGTATTTCTCAATACCGCTAAAGTCAAATATACCAATGGCCTTGAGTACCTCAAGCAACTGACCGATGGGGGAAGGATATTCCTTGCCTCCGGACCATACCGTCTCAGAAATTTCGAGAGTTACCTCATAAACCCCGACCGCCGAAATCACTTCAGTGCCATTCTCAGTGTTGCCGGAGCACTGGGCTCCAGTACCTTGTGAGGACTCTACCAGGACGAAAGCTCTCCGCTCGCCGGATTTCCCCTCATTCCATGTATATTGCCAAAAATTGCTGGGAGCCTCTAGGGTTTCATGAAGCTTACCCAACTGCTGTGCCGATAACGTCAGCGTGATTAACATGCCAACCTCCTATCTTTTATCTCAAACACTGCTTGTACTTAGCTTTAGCACCACTAAAGCCAGCTAATTATGCTACAATTATTTGACCCATTTGTAAATAGCCAATCTGTCCGTCATTCCTATACAAGGGGAATCCTTGCGCAGCGCAAAGATTCCCCTTGCTATCTCGAACAGTTTTAGCCCGTCTGATATTTGAAATATTATAATATTTAAAGCACCAAAATAAGAAGGCTTTCCTCGCCTACTGCTTCAAACTCAAGCAAGAAAATATATTTTTAATCCGATCTTATGAATAAACTATTCGCGACAAAAAATTTTGTTATTATTGAAACGTTGTTGGCTATTTTTTCAATACTTGGTTTTTACATGTCAAGATTTGGTTTTTTAAGAAATGTTTTGGGAAATTGCACTTCATCTTGTCCCCCGGGCGTCATGTGCGCGCAAGTAGTAACTTTCTGTTCCGAAGTTGTTGGCCGTTTAATGTTTTCTGTATTTGGCTTTTTACTAATTTTATATTTAATAGCTTTTATAATTTATAAATTAAAATAACACGGCACAAATCCCTGCGTCGCGAGAGGATTTTCCGTTGTTATGATAAATACCAATATATGCCTACAATAAAATCACAATATGGTATGGTAGAGTCACGTTTCGGGATAGTCCCCAAAATTCCTGAAATAAAAATGGGTATTGACCCTCGTTCAGCTATTGAATCTGTAGATACCTTTTTACACCGGGTAAAAACACTGGACTGTACAATACCGGTTTCAGCCCAAAAGAATATTGAAAAGATTAAGGAAGCTGCCGCAGGAATGGCAAACCATATCCAAACAGATGAGGCTTTTAATACTTTCTACTCTCAATTTATACACTCAGTTTCAAATTTAGTAAATGATAATGAATTCTGGAATTCGCTGCCGGAGATTATACCTTATGGCGATGAAACAGTTAACGCCCTGAAGAATGACATAAAATTGCTTTCAAATCCAGATAACTGGAAAGATGCAACCTTAACAGAACCGGAAAGACAAGGAAATATAGCATCCATAAATGCCAAGTTACAAGGCGAGTCCAAAACAACAATTCGCAATTCTTTAAGGTCAAGTATTGAAGTATTCTTTTCTGACATATTACCAGATGACGCGACCGTGAATTAAAAATTTTATAATCTAAACAAGGGGAATCCTCGCGCCGCGCGAGGATTCCCCTTGTAAAACTTAAGCCCTGGGTAAACAAAAAATCTCCTATGAAAGGAGATTTTTAAAATTCAATTAACTATTTTTTGCTTTTTGCGGGAGCTTTTCGCGCACGGGGAGTATTGTCTTGCCTACCGCGGACATAGTAGAGTTTGGCCTTTCTAACATCTGCCGAACGGACAACCTCAACTCTTTCTATGTTAGGAGAATGAATAGGGTAAATGCGCTCTACGCCTACACCGGAAGTAATTTTGCGCACCGTAAATGTAGCATTTACTCCGTTACCGCCTTTTTTCGCAATAATTAGGCCTTCAAAAACCTGAACGCGTTCCTTGCGGGTTTCTTTACCACTTTTGGGGTCTTTGTTTATTTCCACAATTTTCTGGTGCACTCGGACTGTACTGCCAGGCTTTATGGATGTTAATTCCCGAACCTGGGCTGAAGAAATATTTTTAATATACGCCATAAAAAATTAAATAAAAATTATTATATTTGAGCTAAACGTTTACTGCCTAATTCGACAAGGACTTTTTTTAAATCCTGAGGCAGTTCACTTTCCGCTTCTATCCATGTCCCATTAGGCAAGCGGACTTCTATTTTCCTGGCATGGAGGAATTGTCGGTTTAGAGCCGGAAGTCCGGCCTTTTTTAAACCATATAACTCATCGCCCACAAGCGGATGTCCTAAAGATTTCATATGGACGCGTATTTGATGCGTCCTGCCTGTGTGTAATCTTACCATAATTAAAGTGTAGCAGTCAAGATGACTGGCTTTGTTTAAAGAAGCGTCCGGATTGTTCAAATATTCCAAGACTTTATATTCTGTTACCGATTCTTTGGGTTCAATAATATTTCTTGTGTCATATTTCCTAAAATCCGTTTTACTCCTACCGATTGGCGTTTCTATAAATCCATAAGACCTCTCGACTTTACCAGAGACTAAGGCAATATATTCTTTTTTAACTTTTCTGTCCGCAAAAGCATCTTTTAAATACTCATACATCTCCTGAGTTTTGGCTACTAAAATTACACCGCTGGTATCTTTATCCAAACGGTGCACAATCCCGGATCGGCCTTCCTCGCCCACTAGTTTAATATCTCTGAACTGATAAAGCAGGGCCGATGCTAAAGTTTCTCCCTTAAACCCCGCGCCCGGATGCACGGTAAGGCCCGCGGGCTTATCTATAATTAACAATCCGTGATTATCATAAAGTACCTTAAGCACAATTTGTGCAGCCGCACTTTTTGTGCTCTCTTTTGTTGACGGATGGTACTCAATTTTATCCTGGCTTCTTACGACAAATTTACTTTCTAAAACTTTCCGGCCATTAACCAAAACACTCCCCGCCTCTATATCTCGCTGGATTTGCGATCTCGATATATCTTTCAACTGCTCGGCAAGATACTTGTCGAGTCTGGTTTTTAATTCTTCAACTTTTAATTTCATACATTCTGTATATAAAAAAGATTGCCACGTAATTCATGCTTCATATTTCATTTTTTAATAAGTCTGGCCTTCGTCTTTTTGTCCGCTTCACCGCTTCCTTATTTCTCCATTCACTGATGTTCTTGTGGTGTCCTGTAAGCAAAACCTTCGGCACCCTTAATTTTCTATTTTTAAATTTAAAATCTTTAAATTGCATTATCTCCGGCTTGGTGTACTGGGGATATTCCAGCGTATTTTCAGAAAACGATTCCCCGACCGAAGATTCGTCTTTACCCAATATGCCCGGTCTAAGGCGCATAACCGCCTCGCTTATAATAAGAGCCGGCAACTCCCCGCCCATAAGCACATAATCGCCGACGGAAATTTCTTCATCTACAAATCCTCTTATTCTTTCATCAAACCCCTCATACCTGCCGCAAACCAAAATCAAATTGTCGTATTTGCATAACCGCTGCGCCGTTTTCTGATCAAACTTTTTACCTTGGGGAGTTAATAGAATTATCCGAGTTTTGGATTTTTGGATTTTTGGATTTAGGATTTGTTTGGGATTTTGTGCTTGGGATTTAGGATTTACGGATAGTATTGCTTTTAACAATACGTCTGGCCGGAGTACCATCCCCACCCCTCCACCATACGGCCTGTCATCTACCACTTGCCTGTCCCCCAAACCAAACTTGCGTAAATTAACAGCTTTAATATCCAACAATTTCAGTTTTATAGCGCGCTTAACAATACCAAAAGCTTCCGTAAACGAATTTATAAATTCAGGAAACAGCGTAATTATTTTAATCGTGATTTTTTTAGGTTTATTCATAAAGTTTTTCTACTAAATACTAAAGGATACTAATCTACTAAATCTAATTACCATCGCTTTAGTAGTTTAGTGTTTTTCGTATTTAGTAGAAACTTTAGTAAAAAATAACCCCACTAACGGCACACGACCGAAGAAAGTGAGGTTATTCATTGTACAAACGATTAAAGCTTGAAGTCATCAATCGAATCGCTGGCTTCACCCACAGGGGCAGGCCCAGTTTCCTGGTGCATACCACCGCGCGGACCGCGATGAGAACCTTCCGGCTCATATATCTTTAGGTTAACGCGGGCCTTATGCTTTGCACCCACTACACGAAGCAGTGTGCGAATAGCCTTGGCAGTCTGGCCTTGTCGTCCAATAACCTGACCCATATCCTCGGGGCTGAGGTGGAGAGTTATAAGTACTCCCATTTCATCAACCACGCGTTCAGTTCGAACATCCTGCGGATGATCTACCAAAGACTTGACTACAAATTCTACGAACTCCTGGTCTTGTTCCATTGCCATAGTCGTTCTAGATTTTTCCGATAGCGGCAATTATTGAGCTTCGACCTTTTTGCAGCTAATGCTATCTTGACCACATTATAACTTATTTCCACCTACTGTCAAACCGGCTTTGGGGAAAACTAAAACCGTCCCAGGCTTTGGCAAGCGACAGGGACGGTTAAAAAATTAAACTTAAACGGCAGCTTCAGAAACTGAACCCTCGGTCGGCTGCTGCTCTACAACGGCCTGTTTCTCTACAACGGCCGCCGGTGCAGTAGTGGGTTCAACCTGCTTTTTAGGAACCTTAAATGCTTTTACCTTAGGAGACTTTATAAGGCCTTTTTCCACCAATAAATTATGCATAGTTGGGGAAGCCGTAACACGAGTGGAAAGCCAATACTTCAAACGTTCTTCCTTAACCATAAAAGTCTTTTTTCTGGGATTATAAGCGCCCAAAATTTCAGTAACTTTTTTACTGACATGAGATTCTTTTTCAGCTAGGACTATCCTAAAATCTGCCTGGTTTCTCTTACCGGTTCGCTGGAGACGAATAATTAACATGTTGTTATAAAAATAGGAAGTTAAATAATTTTTGGTATGGCTAAAATCTCTAAGCAGCAAACTCAAGATTTAACAGCCCACCAAACGAGCGTGAAAATATATTACCACAGCCACGCGGGCGTGTCAATTTTAGCAGTACAAACAAACAATGGTGTTTATAAGGCTATTTGGCAAATTCCTTAGCTTGATCAAGTTTTACTGAAAGCAACTTAGATACCC
>CAZPRQ010000043.1:0-10497 GCA_964589415.1 uncultured Candidatus Saccharibacteria bacterium | reverse complement strand
TATGAAGCAAATTAAATTGGCAATTTTTGACATAGACGGTACCATATTCCGTTCCAGTCTGTTAATAGAGCTTATTAACGGATTGGTTAAAAGTGGACTTTTTCCTAAAGTGGCTAAGCGGGAAATGGAAAAAGAACATTTAGCCTGGTTGGACCGGAAAGGCGAGTACGATGAATATTTGAATAAGGTAATTCACATACATTTAAAATACATACGTGGGAAAAAGTTTTCCGAGGTAGACAGGGTAGCCGAAGAGGTGGTTAGATTCATGAAAAACAGGGTGTATCGCTTTACCAGAGACTTGCTCAAGCGGCTTAAAGCGCGAAATTACCATGTTATTACCATTTCCGGCAGCCCCACTTATATAGTTTCCAAGTTTGCCAAAACATTGGGCTTTAGGGCATTTTTTGGCACCGAATATGAAGTTAAGAACGGTGTGTTTACGGGACAAGTTCTAAATTTGCAGACTTTTTATAAAAAAGCATACGTACTAGATGGGTATTTGAAAAATAAAAATTTCTCCGTAAATTTTAAGCAATCGCTGGCCGTAGGTGACACGGAAAGCGATGTGGCAATTTTGAAGCTGGTTGGCAACCCAATTGCCTTTAACCCAAATTCCGGCCTGGCTAACACTGCCAAACTTCGCGGCTGGAAAATAATTGTGGAGCGCAAAGATGTTATTTACGAAGTGAAAAAATATAAATTTCTACCCTCTCGTTAATTAATGATTTTAAGTAACAGCGGCGAAAATTGTCAATCATATTAAATCTTGGTATAGTAAATATATTATATAAATAAGGATAAAACTCATGAGCAATAAGATGTTGGCAGTAATAATAGTAATATTAATCGCGGTCTTAGGGGTTATGGTGTGGAAAATTACCCGGCCGAAAAAAGAAGCTCTAATGCAAGATACAAACAATCAACAAAAGACAGTTTCCAGTGAACCGGCAAATAGCCAGCAAAATATAATTGACCAGCCCAACACAGCTCAGCCGCAGCCGGCTTTAAACCAAGAGACGCCAAATTTCGCGGAAATAAAAGATACCGGCAGTTTGCAAGCTATTGTTTTAACGGAAGGCACGGGGGCGACAGTAGCCGCGGGAGATACAGTAGCAGTGCATTATACCGGTTGGCTTACAAGCGGTACGAAGTTTGATTCCAGCCTGGACAGGGGCCAGCCTTTTTCTTTCCAAGTGGGTACCGGAAGTGTCATTGCCGGGTGGGATCAGGGCGTGGCTGGAATGAAAGTGGGAGAAAAACGCCGTTTGGTTATTCCTTCGGAATTGGGCTATGGGGCGGCGGGCGCCGGAGCGGCTATTCCGCCAAATTCTACTTTGGTATTTGATGTGCAACTACTTGGCATTCAAGGTAAATAATTATAAACGCTATTTGGCGTAAGAAATTATGGGCGAACAAAATGACAGGCGTCCTTTCCCCCAAAATCCCGATGAGCTTGGTTTGAGCCAGGAAGATTTTGACGCCAATGAAATAGATTTCCAAAATCGGGTTTTAGAGGGACTTGGCAAAGAACGGGAAAAACCTCATTTTGAATATATTTTTTTTGAATCGCCTTCGGAAAAGCAGAAAGCAGCTAATTTAATAAGAGAATTTCGGCAGTACGATGACGCTTTAAGATATGTTAAGGATTGGAGGGATGACGGCATTCATCCGCAAACGGGAATAGCCTTGGAATTCGACAAAACCACAGAAGACTGTCGGGAAAAGCTGAAAGATTTTTTTAGCCGCCATAATGTTTTGGTTGTATTTGGAAAACCGGAGCAAGAGCTTGGGCCTGTAAAAGAGGTAAGTCCTGCAAAGTCAAGTACTCAAGGGAAAATAATCCCATTTAAAGCTCGGCCAAAACAAACAACACCACCATATAAAGACATGCCAAAAGCGGCTTAAAAGTATGGATATAGAAACCAGACTAAATGCTATTGAAGAGCGCAATAACAGGGTGGAGTTGGATAAGGCGTGGGAGATTAGCAGTTTAAAAAAATTGATTATTGTTAGTGCCACTTATATTGTTTCCATTGCTTGGCTTTTGGCAATTGACGAGCCGCTTTCTTGGCTAAAGGCCGTGGTGCCGGCTGCCGGGTATTTTCTGTCCACGCTTTCTTTAAAGTTTGTAAAAAATATATGGCAACATAATAAATAAGTAACTATGTATTGCGGTTAAAATGGCAGTCATGCCGCAGGTTTAGAGAAAAACAAAAAATATGAATATGACTTTTGAAGACCCGCCTTTCGCGAAATTTTTATTTGGCAATACTAAATTGTCTGTGTTGTGGCTGGCGGTTCGGTTGTATGTGGGCTGGCAGTGGCTGCATGCCGGTTGGGAAAAATTGCACAGTCCGCTCTGGGTAGGAGAGAAAGCCGGGGTTGCTCTGGCAGGTTTTATGAAAGGTGCTTTGGAAAAAACCGGTGGCCCGCATCCGGACGTGCAAGGCTGGTATGCCGATTTTTTGCAAAATGTGGTAATTCCCCACGCGGCCGGCTGGTCCAAGGCAATAGCCGTAGGAGAGTTTGTAGTGGGTATTTTGCTTATTGTAGGATTGTTTGCAGGCATAGCCGCGTTTGCTGGGTTATTTATGAATTTTAATTTTCTTTTTGCCGGCGCGGTAAGCATAAATCCAATAATGATAATTTTAAGTCTCGGTTTGTTATTGGCATGGAAGGTTGCCGGACATTTGGGCCTGGACAGGTTTGTCTTACCGGCATTTGGTACGCCTTGGCAGCCGGGTAAAATGTTTAAAACTTAAATGCCAGAAAATTTTAAATTCCGAGTCCTTAAATTTGTGCGAGCCATAGCGAAAGGTAAGGTTGTCAGTTACGGCCAGGTTGCGGCCGCTTGCGGAAATCCTAAGGCCGCGCGGCAGGTAGGTGCTGTTTTAAAAGGTGTGGACTTGGAAAGCGGCATTCCCTGGTGGCGGGTAATTAATAGCCGGGGGCTTATAAGTATTAAAGGCAATTGGACGGCGACTAGGCAGCTTCAAAAAAAATTATTGGAGCAAGAGGGTGTAAGAGTTACAGAAAATTTTTTGGTTGACATAAAAAAATATAAAAAATAAAACTATGTTTCCTTTGCCAAATTATGAAAATTGCGAAATCTGTCGAATAATGAATGAAGCCAAAGCCGAAGGACGTTGGGTTACCGAAAAAGAAATTATCGCGGCTTTTAGGCGGCAAGCTATGGAAGGCGCAAACAGGCTTGAATAAAAGTGAGCCGGAAACTGTTTTAAATACAGCCCCGTAAATTGCGGGACTGTATTTTTAGTTGTTTGGTTCCGTCCTCCTTGTAGTAATGGACATATTGAACAGTTAAGAAACATAAAACCAATGAACAATGTCATTCCGCCTGCCTGCCATGCCTACCGGCAGGCAGGCGGTAGGCAGGGAAGCCTTGAGTGCATCCGCCGTTTCGAGAGGCTCAAGGCGCCCTGAGTCAGATTGAAGGGCGAAAGGCTATCCGGAATCCAGTTATAACTTTATTCTGGATCCCGGCTCTTTTGATGTCATGCCTGCGGCAGATCTACCGAAGGTATGACATTCGGCCGGGATGACACAGCAAGGATAAGCCTAATTTAGCGCCCAATAACCAGATAACCTAGATTAACCCTTAGGTGTTCAATATGTTGTCTTACAGTACGGCTCTCTTGCGTAAAATGGCAAAAGCCTATATTATAGTCGCATTGTTTACGGAGGTTGCATGCTATCAAAAACGGATTGGCAGTATTTTATTAGGCTCCCGGATTCGCAAATTTGGCTGGACCTTTACTTTGCGCAAAAGGCCGGAAGTTTTGTGCTAGGCCCGTATTTTCACAGCTATAAAAAGTGGATGGAAGGGCTAACTGCCACAAAGTGGTTTATGGAGCGGCTTGTTGCCGGCCACCACCTTAAGAATTCGGATAAACTGAGAGAAGTTAACTCACATGCGGCGAACACGGTAAAAGGTAAAAGTGAGGGAACCATTTCCAGGGACCCCACGCTTTATGCCGCGGATTTGTGTTTGCGAACACTCGGGGTCATGGAAAGCCAGGGATGTATAAACCAGGAGTCGTCTGTTAAGGAAATAACTGCCAAAATTGCCGAAGGTATTGTACTCGTGTCTTCGGTTTTGGAGGTGGAGGAGCCAGGCGCGTAGCTAGACTGCGCGCTTTTTTTATGAATTTATTATTGCAAACTGTTTTGCGGCAGATAAATAAAAATGGGCAAGGGTTGGCTGTCAGTGTAGCTGCCTTCGCGGGAAATGGTTCTGGCTGTTAGCATAAATTTGCCGTTTTTTGGCAAATTTTCCAGTTTAAATAAAAATAATGGGCCCTCGCTTTCGGCTATAAAATCTCCATCCAAAAACAGTTCCACTTTAGCTGTCTGGCCGGCATTGGAAGTTTTTACTATTACATTTAAAGGAAGGGAATATATTTCAAAATTTTCTTTTGGACTAATAATTTCCGCGACCGGAAGAATATTGCTTTCTTCTTCGCTTGGGGTATAAAGCAAACTATTTGGGTCTATGCCGGCTTCGGCCAGGCGGAGTTTTTCGGCCGCATCTAAATCTTCCGGGTTTATAATTGGTGTTTTAGGTTTTGGCTTAGGTGCTTGGGGTAGGGAATATTCCGCGAAATAGTCAAAAAAGCGTCCGGCTTTTTGGTCTTTTAAAACTTTGCCCGTTTGTCTGTCTACGGCCAGATATTGGACAGTTTTGGGCATTGTAAATTTTTCGGCTACAGTGTCTCCAAGTGCCTGCCGCATAAATTCCTGCCATAAGGGGGCGGCTGTAAATACGCCGTCCGATCCGGCTCGCATGAGCGTGCCGTCATTGTTGCCGGTCCAAACTCCAACTGCCAGGGAAGGGGTAAAGCCAACTGTCCAACCGTCTTTCCAGTTTTGGGTAGTGCCGGTTTTGGCCGCGACCGGGCGGTTAGGAAGCGTAAGTGGAGTACTGTTTCCAAAAATAAATTCTCGGGCTTCGGCGTCCGACATAATGCTTACAGTTTCAAAAGCCGCTTCCGGTTCTATGACTTGTTGGTTTTGGGGTTCATGAGAAATGAGCGTGTTGCCATTTTTGTCTTGAACAGTGAGTATGGCTGTTTTGCCGTTATAAACTCCCCCCGCTGCTAATACTCCAAAACCTGTAACATGGTCAAGCAGGCTAACTTCGCAACTGCCCAGGGCAAGAGAGAGTCCGCAGTTGGATAGCGGCGCGGTTATGCCCATTGCTTTCGCGTTTTGAATTATGCTCTCGGTTCCTATAAGTGAAGCCATGCGGACCGCCGGAATGTTTAGACTGCCAGCCAGAGCCTTGCGGATAGGTACGCGCCCGTAGGATCGGCCGTTATAATTTTGCGGGACATAAGGTTTTGAGCCCCGAACGCTAAAATTGGTCGGGGAGTCTAAAATAATAGATGAAGGCGTATAGCGAAAATTTTTCCCGAACGCGGTTGCATAAACGTATGGTTTAAAACTTGAACCGGGTTGGCGCAGGCTCGTAGCTACATTGGTGAAAGGTTCAAATAGGCAATTTTTGCCCGGATTGCAGCCGAGCGGCTGCACCCGCCCAAAGTAGTCTTTACTGCCCACCATTGCCAACACTTCTCCGCTTTTGGGATTTGTGGCCACCAGTGCCGCATTGTAGGCGTTGTATTGTTTGCTGTTTATATTTGCGTATTTGCCGACTGTTTCTTCCGCAATGTTTTGCAGGCGCAGATCAAGGGTGGTATAGACTTTAAGTCCCTGTTTTTCCACGGTGTCTTTGCCAAAGCGGGCAATTAAATTTTGTTTTACCCAGAGGGAAAAATGTGGCGCGAGAATTTTTTCCACCTCGGGCTTAAACTCCACTTTTATTTGTTTGGCTTGGCTTTTCTCAGTACTGGAAATATAACCTTGTTGTTCCATTGCATCCAGCACGTAATTTTTTCTCGCGTCTAGAAGTTCCCGGTTGGGGCCCAGCGGATTATACTGCGAAGGGGCTTGAGGCATTGCCGCGAGGTAAGCGCTTTCGGCTAAAGTAAGTTCGCGCGCAGGTTTGCCAAAGTAACTTTGGGCGGCACATTCCACTCCCAGGCACTTGCGGCCATAGGGAATTTGGTTTAAATAGCGCTCCAATATAATATCCTTGCTTAAGTAGCGTTCAGTCTCAAGCGCCCAAATTATTTCCGCCAGTTTTCGGGAAATACTTTTTTTGTTGGAGAGTACCGTGTTTTTTATGAGCTGCTGGGTTATGGTACTGCCGCCATACGCCGCGTCCTTTAAGTAAGCGTCACTGATTGCCGACCGAACTAGGCTTTCCAGGGAAATGCCCTTATGGAAGTAGAAGTTTTTGTCTTCTATGGCAATGGTAGCTTTTTGCAGGGAGGGCGCGATTTCGCTTAGCGGCACCGGCGTGCGTTTGGTTTCGCTGTATATTTCGTAAAGCAGGGTGCCGTCGCGGGCATATAGTTTCGTGGACTCGGGGATAGCCGTATTTACCAAATTAATAATTTTAGGAGAGACAATGGCATGAATATACTGGTACAACATGAATAAGGCTAGTGCTATTGTAATGATGACAAAAAACCCGCCCATAAAACCGCGAGCAAAATGAGTCATGCCATATATAATATGGCGAAAAAATTTAAAACCGAATCTTTTTAATTTTTTCATAGTTTCTAAATACAGTCTATCATTTTTAGTCGCTTTTCCCAAAGTTAAAAAACCGTTATAATAGAAACGGTTTGTTTAATTAAATTTAATGTGAATACTATGCCATTTAAAGGGTTTATGGATTTTATCCGGGAGCAGGGAGTGGTGGGGCTCGCGGTTGGGTTTATTTTAGGCGGCGCGGTTTCAAAAGTCGTAACCGCGGTGGTGAATGATTTTATAAATCCGCTAGTGGGTTTGCTTTTGGGCTCCGCGGGCGGGTTAAAAACCGCGACTTTTCACATTGGTTCTTCCGTAATTGCTTATGGGGATTTAATAAGCACGGTTATAGATTTTATTATAATCGCGGCAGTGGTATATTTTGGCGTGAAGGTTTTGGGGTTGGACAAGCTGGACAAAGCAAAACAATCCTAATTAGGCCAAACGCGTAAGTCCTAATAATTTTAAAAAGTTAATATGCCAAATCCCGAATGTGCTTACAGTTTTAAAGATTTATATATAGCCGCGTTTGGCAAGGCGCCAGATAGGCATGTATTTTCAAAATTTGAATTAGCATCCCAAAGCCAAAAAAATGAAATCGTAAAGCAGTGGGCGCAAAAAGCGGGTTGGCAGACGGTTAGCCGTTTTGGCAGCGACGGAGCGGTTTATACCGCGTTTGCCCCAAAATTTTAAAACCAATATGCGGTATGGAAATTGTGAAATAAAAATTCAGTTGGACGATATAACCAAATTGGCAGCAGGCGCCATTGTCCATGTTTCGAGTGGCAAGCTTTCCGCCGGCACAGGAGTAAACGGCGTTTTGCATAAGGCAGCCGGCCCGGAGTTTGACCGGGCTTGCATGCGTCTTGGCGGCTGCAAGATTGGAGAAGTTAAAATTACCTACGGTTACAACTTGCCCGCGAAATTTGTTATTCATACCGTCTGTCCTATGTATGGACAAATGGATGGCATGGAAGCTTCATATTTGGAAGATTGTTATAAAAATATTTTAGCCGTCGCCAATGAGCATAGTATTGCTTCCATAGCTTTCCCGACTATGGGGACCGGGGCTTACGGCTTCCCCGCGGAAGAATCCGCCCCCATTGCCATGGAGAGCATAAAAGAGTACTTGGAAGGCAATATAAAAACATTTATCCGCTCCATTATTTTTGTCTGTCACTCGAAAGAGGATTTGGCAATATATCAAACCGCGGCGGAAGAAATATTTTAGACGTCATTTGGAAAATGATTTTAACAGCAAACCTCGAAGCTGGTTGCTTTAAGTTTTTGACGCCGTTTCATTTCCAGTGTTTTTTATGCTAATATGGATTTGACTTAAGTATTAAATAATCAATATCCTATGATGCAATTAAGACCAGAACAAGAGCAGGTGTTAAAAGACTTAATGCAGTATATTAGTTTTGATAATGATGGCCACTATAATGATGAGAAAATGGAGTTTGGTCATAAAATGTTGGCTGTGAGGGGTAGTGAGTTAGGAGTTTTAAGCATTAAAGATTTTGGGAAATCAGGGGACGGAGCTGATATCCAATTAACTCCAGAGGCTACTGAATGGATAAAACAACATAAAGAACTTAAGGAAGGCCGTGGTAACGAAATAGACACTCGTTAATAGGGGAAAATGGGGACATGGTCATAACTGTTAATATAAAATATGAGTTTAGAAACAAAAATTAAAACATTGGGTTTGGACGGAGAAGTGCTGGCAAGCGAACATGACAGAATGTTGGCCGCTTATGACGCCAGTATTTTTGAGGTGGTGCCGGAAGTGGTAGTAAAACCCAAAACCGTGGAAGACGTAAAAAAATTGGTGCGCTTTGCCGCGACAGAAAAACCTCACAATCCCAAAATTTCCCTTACCGCGCGCGCGGCCGGTACGTGCATGTCCGGCGGTTCTTTAAACGAGAGTATTATTTTGGATTTTACCGCGAACTTAAACCGCATTGGCCAGGTGGGAGATGCCTGGGCGGAAGTGGAACCCGGCGCCTACTGGCGGGATTTTGAAAAGGCTACTTTAAAACATAATTTAATTATGCCCAGTTACCCTGCCTCTAAGCATTTGTGCGCGGTAGGAGGTGTTGTGGCAAACAATAGCGGCGGAGAAAAGTCGCTTTCTTACGGCAAGACCGAAAATTATGTAGAAGAGTTACATGTTGTGCTTTCCGACGGAAATGAGTATGTTATAAAACCATTACATGAGAAGGATTTGGAAATAAAATTGAAATTATCGACTTTTGAAGGGGAATTATACCGAAAAATTTACCACCTAATAAATTCCAACTACGAAATGCTTGCCGCGGCCAAGCCAAAAGTTTCCAAAAATTCGGCCGGGTACTACCTTTGGAATGTATGGGACAAAAAAGACAGAATATTTAATTTGTGTAAATTAATAGTTGGAAGTCAAGGTACGCTTGGAATTATTACAAAAGTAAAGTTCGCGCTTGTTAGGCCAAAGCCAAAAGCCAAGCTCTTGGTTATGTTTTTAAATGACATTAGTCAACTGGGGAAAATAATAGATGAAGTTTTGACTTTCAAGCCCGAGACATTTGAGTCTTACGATAATCATACTTTTAGCCTAGCTATGCGGTTTTTGCCCGGCATTTTAAAGCGCATGAAAGGCAATGCTGTAAAATTGTTTTTCCAATTTATGCCGGAAATTGGCATGGTGCTAACAGGTGGGGTCCCGAAGCTGGTTTTAATAGCGGAATTTACCGGCTACGATGACCAAAGCGTAAACAGTCAGGCATTGGCCGCCCAAAAAGCCATAATGGGAAAATTTAAGCTCAAAACTCATATTACTAAAAATGAGCAGGAGGCCAGCAAATATTGGACAGTAAGGCGCGAAAGTTTTAATTTGCTGCGCCAGCATGTTTCCGGCAAACATACCGCGCCCTTTATAGACGACATAACAGTTAGGCCGGAATTTTTACCCGAGTTTTTGCCGGCTTTAAACGAAATATTCAAGCGGTACCCTTCTCTCATATACACGGTGGCTGGACATATGGGCGATGGGAATTTTCATATTATTCCGCTTATGGATTTAAGTAATCCCAAAGAACGCGAGTTAATTCCAAAAATTTCCGAAGAAGTGTATGACTTGGTATTAAAACATAACGGCAGTATAGACGCCGAACATAATGATGGCATAATTCGCACGCCGTATTTGGAAAAAATGTTTGGAAAAGATATTATGGGGCTATTTAAAGAAACCAAGCAAATTTTTGACCCCCTTAATATTTTTAACCCGGGCAAGAAAGTAGGCGGCACTCTTAAATACGCCATGAGTCATATTCGGCAGAAGTATTAGATTTAATTAGGCATGGTATATAATATTACTTTTTCAGGACGCAGGAGTGTGGCTATTAGGGTAAACTCCCAAGGCGGTGTGGAAGTTAAGGCTCCCAAAAAAATTAGCCGGGAATTTGTTGACCGCTTTGTCGCTTCTAAAATTTTATGGATCGAGCGGCAGCAAAAAAGGATATGGGAAATGCAAGCGGCAAAAAAATATTTTGTCGAAGGTGAGAGGTTTTTGTTTTTGGGCAACGAATACCCGTTGGTTGTTACGGAAGGTTTTAGGCAAAAACTTGCCTTTACGGGCCAAGTGTTTGAAATATCCAAATTAAAACTTTCTTTTGCCAGACTCCTGTTTGCCAGTTTTTACAAACAACAGGCTCAAATAATGTTGAGCAAAAAAATGCGGGAGTACGCGGCTTTAATGGGAGTTAGCCCGAAAAAAATGCGAATAACTTCTGCCACCACACGTTGGGGTTCGTGTTCAAATGCCGGTACGGTAAATTTTTCGTATAGGCTTATTTTAACTCCCGAGACAATAATAAATTACGTGGTAGTACACGA
>CAZPRQ010000042.1:4716-10797 GCA_964589415.1 uncultured Candidatus Saccharibacteria bacterium | reverse complement strand
ATATAACGTGGTTTCAGGGTCGATCGGAGAAAGCTCCGGAAACCAACGAAATGAAACAAATATAGGCAAAAAGCCTAAAAAATAAAAAACAATTAAATACTTTTTCAAGATTAGCTTTTTCATGGAAAGCGAATTTTGAATATTATAACTATGCAAAAAGCAATGACTATGGAAACTCCTGGCAAAGTCATGGCCTTAGTGGCTACGGCTGTCGCCAGTATGATGTTTCTATTTTTAGTGAGCAGTACAAATGCCAGTTTCGAATCTACTTTAGCCCAATCTCCTTTGCCGGAAATTTCCTTTTTTGAGGGGTTGCAACAGGGGACAGATACCCTGGTTGCTGTGACCGGTTTGGTTGTAGAGTCTTACTTAGTTGAACCGGTAATTGGAGCTGTCGATTCTTACGGACAAGCCTTGGCATCGGCATGGAATAGTTCTAGCGATACATTGGCATTCGCGGTAGGATTGAATCAGGGTTCAGAACTGCTGCAGGTTGCCATGCAATCTGAGCCAAGAGTGGCGGGTGCTTATATTGAACAAGAGCAGTCCCAAGGTTCCAAAGGCTTTTCAGTAGATACGCTTTACTCTATTCTAATTCAGTAGCCTAAACAGTTTAAATATAGAAAACCCGGTTGTGCCCCCGGGTTTTTTATATGGGAGTAATCTTCGGGTGGGGATTGTTAGCTGCCAAATAAAATCCGGCATGTCAATAATAATTGGCAAAACGGTCAAATAAGTCCATAAATAGGTAAAATACCCCGGCGGCCCTGCTTTAAAATGCAGGCTGTTTTTTTTGAAGTGCCCGCAAGGTAAAGTTCTAAAACTATATTTTTTGTGGATAACCCATGCTGGAAAAAGCATAAGCTTACAAAATTGGGAGAAATTTTAATTTTTGACGGCTACTATATGTAGTAGTATGATGACTAAGGCATTACTACATATAGTATTTTTAGGAAATCCAAATAAAATAACAATCGTTCCTTTTTACCCTTTCGAACGGAAAAATAGAGAGTATGATGCTTATTTAGATAGGGAAAAACGGATGGATTTTTAATAATTACGGACTTAATGGTTATTAAATTTTTGTGCCTATGAGATGTCCCAATTGCCAGTTTGAAGACACTAAAGTGCTGGACAGCCGTCCGGTAGACGACGGCGGAGCCATACGGCGAAGGCGGCAATGCGAGAAATGCGAATTCCGCTTTAGCACTTACGAGCAAATAGAAATTTTGGACTTAACGGTTATTAAGAGAGACGGTAGTCGCCAGATATATAGCCGGGAAAAGCTGGAACGGGGTATTAGGCGGGCATTTGAAAAACGTCCTCATACCGACGAGACTTTAAGAAAATTGGTGTCGGCTATAGAACAGGAAATTCAGAAAAAGGCCACCGCCAGTGAAATAAAAAGTTCGGACATTGGGGAAATAGTCATGAAGAAAATAAAGCGTATAGACAAGGTTGCTTATATAAGGTTTGCTTCCGTCTATCGATGCTTTGAAGACGCGGAAGAATTTAAAGTAGAGCTTGAGAAAATAACATAAAATTTACTTATCCACGAACACACGAATTATCACAAATGACACGAACTAATTAAGAAGATTTGTGGTATAAGTGATAATTCGTGAATTAGTGGACAAAATAAACTCAATAATTTAATTCTAAAAACCATATGCCATCCAAAGTCAATCTGCAAACTCGCACCAAAAATTCTCTTTCTGAATTGGGAGAAAAAATTTTTCTAGACCGATACGCGGTTAAAGATGTTAAAAGAGAAACTATAGCCGTGGGCGATACGGTGGTTGTGCTTGTAAATCCGAAAACCGGACAGAGAGAAATAGGCATAATAGAAACTTTGGATATGGAGAAAAAAGAAGTCGGTGTGCGCATGCGCGATGGTTCCATGGAAATGCGGGCTGTTGAGCATATTGATAAGCCTTTGGAACTGGCGCCGGAGCAAATGTTTGAACGTATTGCAAAGCATATTGCCAGCGTGGAAAAAACGGAAGAGAAGCGGCAGGAATGGCAAGACAAGTTTAGGGAGCTTATGGATGATTGGAAATATGTCCCGGCTGGGCGAATTTTTACCGGCGCGGGTACGGGCCAGAATTTAACTTATTATAATTGCTACGTTGTGCCTTCACCCAAAGATTCCCGTCATGGAATATTTAGCACTTTGGGTCAAATGGCTGAAATTATGTCTCGGGGCGGCGGCGTGGGCATAAATGTTTCCACTCTTCGCCCCCGCTATAGCTACGTTAAAGGCGTGAACGGGCGTTCGTCCGGCGCGGTTTCGTGGGCTAGTCTGTATTCGTTTGTAACCGGCTTAATTGAACAAGGTGGTAGCAGGCGCGGGGCGCTTATGTTAATTTTGAACGTTTGGCATCCGGACGTTATAGATTTTATTAATTCCAAAAAAGAAGCCGGAAAAATTACCAATGCAAATATCTCGGTGGGAATTACCGACGATTTTATGGAAGCGGTAAAAAATGATTTGTCCTGGGATTTGGTATTTCCTGACAGTTCAGATCCAATGTACGCGGAAAAGTGGGATGGAAATATTAAGCGCTGGAAGGAATTGGGCGGGAAACTAATTAAGCATAAGACCGTACGGGCTCAGGATATTTGGACAAACATAATTGAGTCGGCTTGGACTTCGGCCGAACCCGGCATGTATTTCATTGACCGTGCCAATTTTTACAGCAATTCCTGGTACTATGCCGATTTGCCCTGTACCAATCCATGCGGTGAGCAGCCTTTGCCGGCTTGGGGTGTGTGTAATTTGGGCCATGTAAATTTGGCAAAGCACGTGGATATAGAAAGAAAAGAAGTTAAATGGAATGAACTTAAAACCACTGTGCAGCAGGCGGTGCGTTTTCAGGATAATGTCATAGACGCAACGCCGTACTTTTTTGACGAAAATTATAAGCAGCAAATGGGTGAGCGGCGCGTGGGTATGGGAACAATTGGTTTGGCGGAAATGCTTATTCGCTTGGATCTTCGTTATGGCAGTCCCGAAGGAGTGGAATTTATAGACAAGCTTTACCAATTTATTGCCGTAACCGCTTATGAAACTTCGGTGGAGCTGGCCAGGGAAAAAGGATCATTTTCCGAGTTTAGTGCCGAAAAGTTTTTACAATCCGGTTTTATGAAAAATATGCCCCAGTACATTCGCGACTTGGTTTCCAAGTATGGTATTCGCAATGTAACCATAATGACCCAGGCGCCTACAGGTACCGTGGGTACTATGGTTGGCACGTCTACGGGCATTGAGCCGTTCTTTTCCTGGACATATTATAGAAAGAGCCGTTTGGGAATTCATGAAGAAAAAATAAAACTCGCGCAGGATTGGCTAAATGAAAACCCGGGCAAAGAATTGCCAAACTGGTTTGCTACGGCAATGGAACTTGCCCCGGAAGAGCATGTACGAGTGCAAGCTGCCGTGCAGCGCTGGACGGACTCGGCTATTTCTAAAACCGTGAACGCCCCGCAGCATTACACCGTAGAACAAACCAAAGAACTGTACGCGCTTATGTATGACTTGGGCTGTAAGGGCGGGACTATTTATAGAGACGGTAGCCGTGACGAACAAATTTTGGCCACTGACCATAAAAAGTTAGGCAAGGATGCTTCGGATCAGGTGGAATCTGCCATTGCCAGCAAGGCAGCCGCGGAGGATAAAGTTAAGCAGACAGCGAAAGAAGATCGTACCCAGGAAGTGCTTTCAGTCTCGGGCTCTAACGTACAAATGAAAATCGCGCCTCGCCAGCGGCCAGCGGTTATGCAGGGCATGACATATAAAATGAATACGGCATATGGGAATTTGTTTGTTACGGTCAACGAGGACGAACATGGCCCGTTTGAGGTGTTTGCCACCATGGGCAAAGCCGGCGGTTTCTTTGGCGCCCAAACCGAAGCCATTACCAGGCTTATTTCCACTTCGCTTCGCTCGAACATTGCCATAGAAGAAATTATAGACCAGCTTAAAGGTATTCGCGGTCCTGACGTTTCGTTTACCGAAGATGGCATGGTCTACAGCCTGCCCGACGCTATAGCTAAAGTTTTGGAAAAACACATCAAGCGTAACCAGTTGCAACTGGAATTGTCTCCGGTTTCGGTAGCTGATGCGCAGACATCGCTTTTACCAAAACTTGAAATAACTGCCGAAGAGAATGTGGTGCAGACTGTCAGCGAACAGAAAATTAAATCTAATGGACAATTGACGTACAAGACTACGCAAAAAGTTTCTATTGCGAATTTAGGCAACGCGCCCGTGTGTCCCAGTTGTACCAACATGATGATTTTTGCCGAGGGCTGCATGAAGTGCGAGAGTTGCGGGTACAGTAAGTGTGGGTAGGGTAGTGGCCAGTGGGTAGTGTTTAGTGAATAGTAAAAAACAAGGCGGCGGTTTTTTGCCGCATTGTTGTCATCCCGCACGAGCCTGCCTCGGCGGACGAAGGGGGAGAGCCGGGATCCAAAACTATAAGAGAGTTAAATCTATAAATTAGATTTTGGATATTGCATAAGATTGTTCCATGGGTGATAGGGGAGTAAATTTTGGAATGACAGATAAAAGCAGATGAATGGCTTTCTGCCTAGGCCTCTTAACTTTCTGTCATTCCCGCGAAGGCGGGAATCCATATGCGACAATACTACGTATACATTTTAGCCAGTCAAAAAAATGGAACTTTGTATGTAGGCGTTACGAATGATTTAATAAAACGAGTTTGGCAGCACAAGAATAAAGTTGCAGATGGATTTACTAAGAAATATAGAATCGATAAATTAGTTTATTATGAAGCTACAGAGAACATAGAAAGCGCAATATTAAGAGAAAAACAGCTTAAAAAATGGAATAGGGCCTGGAAAATAAGACTAATTCAGGAAAAGAATCTAGAATGGAAAGATTTATATAATGAAATAATTAATTAATTTTTTACTGTCATTTTTGAGTTGCTTATAGGGTAAGTTCGGGAATTTATAAGGCGGTAAAAGAAATGGATCCCCGCCTTCGCGGGGATGACGAGACTGGGTATGAAAAAACAAAAACTTCCTACCTCATCGGCAGGCAAAAAAATGCCAGAAAAATTTAGTGACGAGCCGAAGGGTTTGGTCATATGCTATTTAGGCGCGGGGAAAGGGAAAACTACGGCGGCAATGGGGATGGCTATAAGGGCTGCGGGAGCGGGGATGAATGTTTTTATTTTGCAGTTTGTGAAGGCCGCGGGAAAATCATCCGACTTCGCTAAAGCTTCGTCGGACCTTCGGTCGGAAGAAGACAGAAAAAAAGATGGCGAATGGCCGGTGTCGAGTGAAATAGAATTTTTAAACCATATACATCGCTATTTGGATTATAATCTGGATGCCCGCAACCTCTCCCTGACCCTCTCCTCAAAAGGAGAGGGAACCTATAAGGTAGGGGCTATTGAAAACGAACAGCTTGGTTTAGGGTTTGTAGGAATTTTGGGCGACAAGAAAGAAAAAGCCATCCATATTAAAGCCGCGCTTGATGGGCTAGAACGCGCGCGTGAGATTATCACCAGCGGTAAATATCAAGTAATAAGACTTGATGAAATAATATCAGCGCTGGAAAGTAAGCTAATAGAAGAGCGGGATATTGTGGATTTAATAAAGCTTAAAGGTCCTTTGCAACATTTAGTCTTGACCGGACACAACAAATATCCTAGTATCTTAAAAGAATGTGATTTGGTGACGGAAATGAAAATGGTGAAGCATCCGTACTATAAGGGGATTCTCGCCCAACGCGGTATTGATTATTAGTTTATCAAGTTAATAAAGTTTTTAAAGTTCATAAAGTAATTCCAAATGACAAATTTCAAATTTCAAATTTCAAAAATTGGGAAGATTATATTTATTGCATCAGCGATAGTATTTTTAGCCGCTTCGTGTAATTCTAATTCGTCGGTTAATAATCGGGAAGTTGAAGAGCGGGTTCAAATTCAGGCGTCCCAAATTGTGCAGGGCATAGACAGGGGGAATCAGCTGTTTAATTTTTATGCTGATGAAGGGAAGAGCGCACTGGATTTATTGAGGAGCGGACACACAATTGAGACAAAGACGTTT
>CAZPRQ010000042.1:0-4616 GCA_964589415.1 uncultured Candidatus Saccharibacteria bacterium | reverse complement strand
GAAGAGCGCACTGGATTTATTGAGGAGCGGACACACAATTGAGACAAAGACGTTTTCCGGGGCAGGGGAATACGTAACATCAATTGATGGAAAAAAAGAAGATGCTGGCAAGAATTTTTGGGCCTTGTACGTAAACGGCGCGCAATCCCAGGTTGGCGCGAGCGATTATAAACCGAAAGACGGGGACAGGATTGAGTGGAAGTTGGAGGAAATTAAAAGTTATAAATAAATTTATGGTTGATGAAAATAAAAGAAAGGAAATACTCGGAAGAATTGGTGAATTAAAAGAAAATCAGGAACGTAAAAAGAAAGAGGCAGTTTATGAAGATTTTGAGGAGTTACATAGTTTATTAGGCAGATTTGCATCTCTTAATGGGCTAGTATATGCATTAGAAGCTGGTAAAGTTATTGGCAGTGATCAGATATTTACCAAAAATCAACTATTGATGGAACTTAAAAATATTTTGGAAAAAATCCAAGTACATGATTTTTTAAATAGTCAAGATGCAGAAGGAATTAGGGAACAACTGAAACTTTTAATTCAAGAGTTAGGGGATTTTGAGTATTTTGACAGATATGCTGATCATAGGCAACAAGATATTCCGAGAGAAGGCACCAGAACCCAAGAGTTTTATAGAAAATTAAATTCCTTTTGGAGAGATTTGGGAAAATATTCTATTGAGCACAATCCATTTCCACAAAATCTATTTCCACAAACATGATTTATTTAATTATCATCCTCGCTGTTATTTCCCGCTTTATACCTCACATACCGAATTTCGCGCCGATTACGGCGCTGGCGATTTTTGCGGCCGCTTATTTGCCGTGGAAAAAAGCGGCGGGAATCACATTGGCCGCAAGACTTATTAGCGATATATTCATTGGTTTTGTTTCCTGGCCTATGATGGTTGCAATTTACGTTTCGCATTTGGTCGGCATACTGTTTGGGGTTTGGATAAAACACAACTCTTCTGTCATTCCGGAATCGCGAGGCTTTGCGAGCGATATCCGGAATCCAGAATTGAATGAAAATACAATAAGAAATAATTCTTTGGATACCCGCTTACGCGGGGGCAAGCCTGGATCCAGGATATTGTTCGGCAGCACTTACAATTCCGGGATGACAAAGACGAGATGGTTTCGAATTTTAACCTCGTCACTGGGCGCATCCGCAATCTTTTTTTTAGTCACCAACTTCGCGTTCCTATATTCCAACTACCCGCATAACTTTTCCGGGATTTTGGAAGCTTACATAAACGGTCTGCCGTTTTTGCGCGGCACGTTAACGGGTGATATGTTTTATTCGGTGGCGCTGTTTGGCGGCTTTGAAGCGGTAAAATATTTTGCCTCGCGAAAAACTTTTCACAAACTTTCAAATCCCGCTTAAGCGGGATTTTTCGAAATAACAAATTTATGGACAACACTTTTAGGAAAGGTTTGCACTATACCGGCGTTTGTGTTATTTTTTGGTGTCATGACGGCAAGGGCAAGTATGTATTGGCCAAACGAAGCCGGCAAGCGCGCGACGAGCAGGGCTGTTGGGATGTCGGCGGCGGAGGGTTGGAATTTAACGATCACGTGCTTGAGCGGGTAAGGACGGAAGTTATGGAAGAATATGGCGCAGAGCCGGAGCAAATAGAATTTCTTGGCTATAGGGACGCGCATAGGCAAAAAGACGGACAGGCTTACCACTGGATAGCGCTGGATTTTAAAGTCAAAGTAAACCCTTCCAAGGTGCGCATTTGCGAGCCGCATAAGTTTGACGAACTGGGTTGGTTTTTGTTGGACAGTCTGCCCAAGCCTTTGCATTCGCAGCTGCCGGCCGCGTTAAAACACTATAAAAATAAATTATAATTTTTTTCTTTTCTAGTATGGAGATAGTTGTTTATGCCCACCCAAACGCCAAACATGCCCGCGTTGAACAGAGAGGAAATGTATTTCACGCGTATATAAACCAGCCGCCAGTAGATAATAAGGCTACCTTGGCAATAATAAAATTATTGGCCGGACATTTCAAAGTTTCCAAACAGCGGATAGTACTGGTTAAAGGATTTAAGTCAAAAACCAAGTTGTTTAAAATTTATACGCAAGATTAATGTACTTTGTAAATTTATGAAATAAAAAAAGGAAGCTATTCGGATTTGCCAAGTCCGAATGCTTCCAGCGGCGCTACTCTGATTTTCCAGTTACGCGGTAGTCGCCACCACCGCTTCCGCATATCTGGATAGCCAGGTAGATAAATCCTGGTCTGCGTCCTGAGTCGGGCCTCTCAACCCCCACGAGAGACCAATGGAAGGTCTCGGGGGATGGGCCATTGACCGTTACATTCCAGTTTCCGGAGGCGGCGGCACTCATGCCCAGTGGCGCGTAGGTAACGCATCCGTTGGCCGGCCCGCTGACTTGGATTGAAAAGGATTTGGTGGGAGCGGCGTCGCCGAGGTTTGCGGTAAATGTTAACTTTTGCTGGGCCATAAGGGGGCACAGCAGGGACATCAAAAACAAACTGAATCTCATTCTGCCTCCGTGGACAGTTGTACCAGGGCGTGAGTCCTGGGTTGATTGGGTTTTATGTTTTGCCGGCCATTCCATTTCGTGGAGCCGTTCCCCACGGAATGAATGGCGAGCATTAGATCCGTCTGGCCTGGGTCAAGCATTACCTCCCAGGTGGCGAACGCAAGCTGTTTGACTGTGCCGCTTTCCGCTTCCAGCCGTAGTTGGTTGGGTGTTTGTGGGCACTGAGGTGCCGTGGTGAAGCCATCGTTACGACTTAGTGAGCCCACAATCATCCGTCCGCACGGGTCAAGAGCGTTAACGGTGATAATGCGACTTGCCGGGGCTGATTGATTGTAAATGCGCCAGCATACCAGCGCACCTAGCGCCATCCAAATGGTAAGCAAAATTTTCATTTTCACCTCTCTCCAGAGGTGAGAAAAATTTATCAGAATTTGGCTTTTTTGTCAACAGTTTTTAATTTGTGTTTTATATGCTAAGTAAATCGAAAATATTTTTGGCAAGTTGTTTAATGTTTGGACTTGGGGTTTTACTTGGATCATATAAACAGAATTTAGGAGTGTTGCCCTTTTTTGGCATGGCTGGTTTGACCGCGTTGGCCGCAATGCTTTATTACGCGAACAGACGTGTCGCGGCTGGCTTATGCGTTATATTGTTTGCACTTTTTTTTGGCATGTGGAGAATAGTCTCAAGCTTTCAAGTCAGTATGTATGAACCTGAATTTAGCAAAAAAATTCAAATGGAAGCTTTGGTGGTAACAGAGCCGGATATTCGGCAAGACAGACAAATGTTAACTCTCCGCCCTAAAGACGCGGAACAGAAAATATTGGTAACCACTACCAAGGCGCAGGAATTTTTTTACGGTGACCGTGTGCATATTTCCGGTACTCTTAGGGAGCCAAAAGTTTATGAAGATTTTGATTACAAAGGTTATTTAACTCGGCACGGAATTTATGCGGTAAGTTCGTACCCTAAAATTTTAATTTTAAAAAGCCATCAGGCCAGCTGGTCTTATGAACAACTGCTTCGGTTAAAGGCGTATTTAATTGGTCGCGTGCAGCGAGTGGTAAATGAGCCTGAGGCTAGCTTGCTTTTAGGTATTTTAATTGGCGCGCGCAAAGGTTTGTCCCAGAACATTGCGGATGAGTTTAATGAAACCGGGCTTTCGCACATAGCGGCGGTCTCCGGTTATAACATAAGCGTTATAATTGCCGCGCTGGGTTGGCTGGCGTATGCATTTGGGAGGCGGGGTAGCGCGGTGGTCTCGGCAGTGGTTATAATTGTTTTTGTTTTGCTGGCTGGGCCTTCGGCTTCGGTTATCCGTGCCGCGGTAATGGGCGGTATGCTGTTAATCGCGTTTTCTGTGGGCCGGCCCTACGCGGCTGGGCCGGCCATATTCGCGGCAGGGGCTTTTATGCTTTTTCAAAATCCGAAAATTTTGTTTTGGGACGCGGGTTTTCAGCTTTCCTTTGCCGCTACTTTAGGCATTGTGTATGGCAATCCGCTTTTTTTGAAACTGACTGAACGCTTGCCGGATCTGGGACCGGTAAAAACTACGGTAATAACCACATTGTCGGCCAGTTTGGCCACCTTGCCTTTTATTTTGTACCATTTTGGACGTTTGAGTTTTGTGGTTATTCCGGCCAACCTCTTGGTACTGCCAATTGTCCCGGCAGTCATGTTGTTTGGGTTTTTATGTTTATTGCCCGTGGTGGGCGCTGGGTTTGCCATGCTAGTTGGTTGGCTTTTGGATTATATTTTATTTGTAACTCACCAAATGGCACGCCTTCCGTTTGCCAGTGTTAACGCGCCCATTTCCGCGCCGGTATTTTGGGTTATGCTGGCGGCGTTGGTTGCGGGGTACGCCATATTAAATGGAAGGTTTAGGGCTAAGGGCGATATGCAATTGCAATCGCTGAATAAGTATTAAAACGAATATAGTAGAGTTTTTATGTAATTTAGCTTCATTGGGCTATATACTTACACGTTCAGTTGCCGTAAGAGAGAGGATTTGGTAAAATACCAACGATATACATTAATGAAGTTTTATTTATGCAACACATTAAGGAAGAGAAGACATTGGTATTGGTTAAGCCGGACGGGGT
>CAZPRQ010000041.1:0-10915 GCA_964589415.1 uncultured Candidatus Saccharibacteria bacterium | reverse complement strand
CTGGCAATGTTATAATTTGATTCAAGATTAGTAAAAAATCCAAGTGCTAAAAGCAAAAGTCAACCATCAAATTCGCGCCTCGGAAGTCAGGGTTATAAATGAAGATGGGGAACAAATTGGGGTAATGAAATTATCCCAAGCCTTAAATTTGGCCCAGGAAAACGGGCTAGACGTAGTAGAGGTGTCCCCCATGGCCCAGCCCCCGGTGGTAAAGCTAATAGATTTCGCCAAATTCAAATACCAGCAAAAGAAACTGGAACAGCAGCAAAAGAAAAAAACCAAGAAAACGGAAGTTAAAACTATATGGATTTCCGTTCGCATTAGCGAGCACGACATGCAAATAAAAGCCAAGAAAGTAGAAGAATTTTTAACCGATGGTGACCTGGTAAAAATTGAACTGCGCATGCGCGGCCGCGAACAAGCATACGGGGAACTGGGCCACAAACAACTGCAAACTTTCTTAAGTTACATAAAACAACCTGTTCGCACAGAAGTTCCTGTTAAACGCATGGGCGGCACCTGGTCGGTAACCATAGCACCCTCAAAGAATTAAATACAATTGACCAGACTTAAGTAAAATTACATAAAATTTTACTGCACTGGTTTCCATAATTTTACTTAATTTTATTTATTTTAATTAATTTTATTTAATTACCTACTACTATGCCTAAAGTAAAAACTCACAAAGGTACTACCAAAAGAATACAAAGGACCCCTGGCGGCAAACTTATGTCCCGCTCGGTCGGCCAAAGCCATTTCAATTCGCGGGAAAGCGGCAAAACCACAAAAAATAAGCGCCGCGACACCGCATTACACAAGTCAAACCACAAGCTTAAATCTTTAATACCATATAAATAGCCAATAAGCCTATAAGCTAATCAGCCAATAAGCTCTGCATATCTCATTACATACATTAAGAATGTACAGACCCAAAGCTGATTAACTTATTAACTTATTAACTTATAAGCAAACTCCTATGACAAGAATTAAACGAGGTGTTGCTGCGAGCAAGCGCCGTAAAAACGTTATCCGAAGAGCCAAGGGTTTTGAAAACCGCCGCTCCACAAATTTTGTCTACGCGCGGCAAGCGCTTTTAAAAGCGGACTCCTATGCCTATAGGGACCGCAGGAACAGAAAAAGGGACATGCGCGCTTTATGGCTAATTCGCGCCAACGCCGCCTTGCGCGAGAATGGCACCACCTGGAGCAAGTTCGCGGGCAAACTCAAAAAAGAAAATATTACCCTTAACCGCAAAATGCTTTCAGAACTGGCCGTCCGTCACCCGGAAATATTCGACAAACTCGTCAAATCCATTTAAACTCTATAAAATATAGCCAAAATAAAACCCCTCTTTAGCTTTATGCAAAAGAGGGGTTTATTTGTTTCTTTAAAGCGGTAAGGCTATATAAAGAAAGCCTAAGCGCTATTATTGCACTGGGGTCTGCTGAGCCGGATTCTGCTGCCCTTGAGGATTAGCTTTGTATTCCTTTATAGCTTGGACTACGCGGCCTTCGTCTTTCAAATCTTCCCAAAATAAGACCTGCCCGCGGTTAATATTCATTTCATCTACAGGACCATGCAATTCTTCACCCAGTTTAACCAGGGAAATTTGCGGTTGTTGCTGAGCTTGAGCCTGTTGCTGTTCGGGCGTACCCTGCAAAGGCTGTTGTTGAATTACCTGTAAGTAGAAAATATCCTGCAAGGTAATGGTCTGCGCGTCTGAACTGGCCAATTTTCCAAAATACACCTGGCCGTTAGTTAAAAACACGGCTTGATATTTTTGAGACATTGGCGTAGCCTTGCTTTGGCTGCCAAACAACTTATCGCGGAATAAAACTCCTAAAATAACAATTGCCACAACTACCAATCCCAGTACCAACCAAGGTAATTTTGACGATTTTGTACCTTCAACGTCATTTTCTGTCCGGGTTGCTGTAACTGGTCTGTTTACTTTAATTTCTTCTGACATAAAATTTAGATCTCCGCGGCATTTTTAATTGCCGCTGTTATATGTTTAATTAAACTGCTTTTCCTGACTAAAAACAGTTTAGCATCTAAACATAGAAAGCTGTTCTAAAGTAATGCTTTTACCATAAAATAGTCTCCTAGTCGGCTGTTTGCGCCCCACATGAACACTCCTAAAAATAACCGCTACTAGGACAATTGCAAATAAAAAAGTCAACGGGGCAACGGCCGGCTGACTAAACGGCAACGATGAAGCAACATTAAATCTTGTTAAAATACTCGCGGACGCAATAACTTTAAGTTTTAAATTGCCGGAATTGCCCATAAGCGGCTTAACTGACAAACTTTGCGCGACCTCCGGCTGCGTGAGGCTTAACTTAAAGCATGACGCCGGCTGGTTTAAGTTTAACGCGGCGGTATTCTGAATTAAACCTCCAACCATAGCGGAAACCGGTAAACATTCGAAAAAAGATGCCTGTGAAGATTTGTTAAAGACAACTGCGCTGCTATTTTTTAATGCAACCACAGTAACATTTGCCACTGCCTGTATTGTTTGCGCGGTATTTTCTGCTGCCAAGACAAAAGGAACTTCAAAAACCGCCTGTTCAAATGGAGCAAGAATTATAACAAGCATTATACTAATGGCAAAAATCCGAGACTTTATAAAAAACACTTGGTTTCTGTATAAATTGAAAGCAAATTCTACATAAATAGTATATCATTTTTCAATCCCTGGGAAATTTTTTTATCCACAGTTTATACTTTTTATATTTGACGTGAAACGGCAATAAAAATATACTAAAGTTAACAAATATTTGTTAATAATCTTGCGATTATATGTCTAGGCCATTTCATCCTCTCACCATAAAAGTCTTATCGCTTTTAAATTCCAAGCCCAAAATGGGTTATCCGGAACTTCATAAGCGAATCTGTCCGGAAAAGCCCTATAAATATTTTTACAATATTATGTACCGACTGGAGATGGAAGGGCTAACAAAAAAAACAGACGACGAAGGTTTGTTAATGGCTGCCATAACAGAGGATGGAAAAACACTGGTTATGCGAAAACTGCCGGAGCGGGACGGAATATGGAAATTGGTAATTTTTGATATTCCGGAAAAGCACAAATACGTGCGCAACGTACTTAGGGCAAAACTAAAAAGCCTGTTGTTTAAAAAATGGCAAAATAGCATTTGGGCTTCCCCATACGCGCTCGATGCCGAATTGGAAGAAGAAATGAGACAGCTGTCAAAAAAATTCTTTGTCCGCCTCATTAAAACCACCGATATTAACGAAACCGAAGATTTAAAAAAACTATTTGATTAAAAGGATTAGCAGATAGCTTTTACACATACAAAATATTAACCCCCAACTATTTCTGGTTGGGGGTTAAAAAATTTTAAGATAATTTTTTACAAAACATTTACCTTACGCACATATTTCTCATTGCCACATAGTTACCCACCGGCAATTGGCGATCAGCGTCATTTGCTGGTACTACGGCAGTAAAGTCATTATCTTTGTTCCAAGAATTATACACGGCAAGCGAAGGATACGGAAGTCTGGCGCCGCCATAAATATAATACACCGTTCCCCCATCGCTAACACTTAAGCCGTTGGTATGCGCCGCGGTGGCATTATTTATTACAGGACCAAGCGTCATGCGGTCCAGCTCCGGTGCGGTAACTGTAAGCACGGAAGAAAACTTAAATCCTAATCCGGAAAATACTTCGGAGGACACAAACCCGCGTTTTTGACGACTGTCAATAAGAAAAACAGTGGGGTCGTTGGGTTTTTTTACCAAAGCACCGTCTTCCGGTAGCAATATATCCCCGGCGGAAAGCGCAATATCGCTTTCTCCTGCCGCTACCGCGTCGGCAAATTCATAACCATAAGAATACAACATACCGGGGTTTGTTATACCCTTTTTAGAACCGTTTTGAAGCAAAAAGTACGTCCCATTCTGGTTAATTAAGCATGTGCCGGATGAATTATTTGCTGAACTGGAAGACCCGCCTCCGCCGCCTGAGGAACCACCGCCGCCTCCGCTACCACCACCCGAAGAACCCCCTCCTCCTGCAGAAGACGCCCCTCCACCACCTGCGCCAGAAGAACCACCCGAAGAACCGCCGGGAGACGAAGATCCATCCGACGGGACAGTTACTTGTACGGTATAAGGTTCAAAATATCCTCCGGAAACATCGAAAAGAAAAAGCGAATAATAATATGTGTTGCCGGGCTGTACAGTGGAATCCGCGAAACTGCTCGCGATACAACTAATGGTAGCAATTTCCTGCTGTCCCTGAGGATTGGTAATAAAAGCCGAAGTGGAACGATAAAGTTTAAAATTCTGGCAATCGTCATCCTCTACCGTCTCCCATTCAATAACAACCGGATCTGCTGCCAAGGCAGGTTTAACAAACAAGGTCGATAAAACCAGAAAAAAAATAAAGACCGATGAAAAATATTTGATTAATTTCATAAATATCTTTATCTTAAAGATAGCAAATTTTTCGCTACTATACAAATTTATAATTTACTTATTAACTAAACTACCTCGGCAATATTGCCCACTTGGGATTGTTGGCAAAATTCTGTTGGTTTCTAATTTTCTGGCGGAAAAATTCCCAGGCAGTGCGGCCACTTTTTCCCTGATAGGTAAAGTCAGCCAAATAGCTGGAAGCCGCCCAGGCCAATATGGGATAACCGTGGTCATAATCGTGATCCCCAATAAACTCAGTGGTGCGGGTTTGATATTGCGGATGCATGGCATTTTTAGCGTCTGTCCAGTTGGTGAAGTAGTTCCTTTGGCTGTCCATGGAAGGCGCGCGGTAATTATGCAAATAATAAGGACTGTAACCCGGGTCCAGCATTTGCCCGAGCATATTTTGCCCGAATTTTTCGCGGTATGGGCGAATTTGCGAAAAGCCCAATTCTTCAATATGCCCAAAGCTCATAGTTAAATAGCTGTACATAAATGGTGTAAAGACCATTGCTGCTTTTGAAGGATCGCCTTCAGCCTCAACCGGGCCTCCGGGACTAAAGTAGTAAAGCGGATTCGGGAAAGTGCCGTGGGTATTTTTGCCAAAACACCACGGGGACATTTCCGTGTTGATGTTATATGGGTTGGACGTGCAGGCGCTATAAAACGAACCGTTGGTAATATTAAACGTGCCTTCCCGGCCGGCAATATTATTGTTTAACTTGTCGGTATAATATTTCTTTTCCGCGGAATTGTCCGGCGCGCTGGACGCGGCATGGGCCAAAGTCCTTAAAGACCAGGCTGTGTTTCTGTCCTCGCCGTGGATAAAGCCAATCCCCCTGCCCCTGTAGCCCACGTTGCCGCGAGACAGACTGTAAGAAGCCATACCGTACATCCCTTCCAAATAGTACCAATCGCCGGTTAAGATATACGGGACGTAAAAGAAGCTCACTTCGTGAGGCGTATCATAATTCCAGCCGGGCGCATAAACGGCATCAACCATAAATTTATTATCGCCGCCCTCGTCCGCGCTTTTCCCAAGCGCGCTGTAAGTTAGAGGCCTTGCGTCCAAAGACAACGGCCGGCCAAACATATCTTCACCCCTTCCTTGCACAAAGGCTTTTCCGGTTTTGCTCTCGCGCAAAAAGAACGGAAAGTGCATGCCGGCTTCGGCATTGCCCACGACCGAATCGTAAATTTCCAAAGCGCGCGAGTCGTTCCTGTTCATAGTATATAAATACATAATCTGCCAAAGCGGAAACAATCCCAATTCCGGCCGCCCGCCCGTCACAAACTGGTCTTTTTGCAATTGTCCGTGGGAACTGCCAATCCCCTGACTTTTTAAGTCGCCCTTGTCGCTATTGCGCCAGCCCGGGGCAAAGCCATTGGGCAAAGGATAGCCGTTGACCAGCAAATCGTTGATCGCGGAATCGGAAACTTGGATTGTGGTGTTGTAATTGGGCATGGCTTTGCTGTAGGCCATGTATGGAAAATTATAATCCACCAAAATTGTCCCCGGGGTTTGGCCGGAATAAAAAACTTTGCGCCAACGCGTCATAGATTTATGCTGTACGTTCTGCGCGGAATAAACCGCAGGCAACGATGACCCGGCTTTTAGTGTAACGTCATAATACTGATCCTGCAATTTTTGCGTCCAGGCGTTTTCCAAAATCATTTCCACTTTGGTTGACTGGGGAGTCTTGGGAGTGAATGTTGCCACAAAAATAGGATGCAAAGCTTTGTACTGGCCGCTGTCAGCCGCACGCCAGCCAAGCTGGGATGAAACTACTTTTCCAACCTCTCCCCAGGCAACTACGGAATTGGCAGAGGTATTTTCAAATCCCCTGCCGTCTTTGTTTGGGCAGCTGGACGCGCCTATTTGCAAAATATTTCCCTGCTTGCCGCAAACGCGGATTTTTTCATTTTTTATTTGAACCACGGACGGCACCGGAATATCCGAGGCGTCTAAAACTTCCAAATTGGTATCGGTGTTCCAAAAATAACCGTTGGGCGAAGCCAGAAAACTGCCTTTGTTTTTAAAGCCAAAATCGTACTTTACGCTCTGGCTCCGGTCTTCAATTATCACCTGGGTAACAATTTCCCCTTTTAGCCAATATCTAAAATCACCGTTTGAAAGCATAGTTCGGGCATTGGCTTTTTGCACCGCACCGTCCTTTGATGCTTCTATTTCCGCGTTAAAATTATAAGTTGATGACAGCATTTGGTCTTTGGTGAGCGCCAACTGCTCGCCGCAGCGGCAGGAAGTTTGGTTTACAAAATCCACGGCCAGACTGCCCGAGCCGGGCAAGTTGGCCACGAAAGAAACCATAACGTGCTTGACGCTGCCGTCTTCATAGCGAGTCATTACATCGGCTTGGGTGGAAACTCCGCTCCCCGCTATTCTCGCCTGCGGAAAATTTCTAATTTCACCGCGCGCGAACACGCGGGAAATGGTAAAGGTGCGGCCGGTTTGGGTTTGGCCGGAAAAATTCTTTATGACTATGCCGTTGCCGGCCGGAGGATTGGAAGGTGCCGGGGTAACGGGCGCGGGAGGCAGATTTATAACCGAGTCGGGTAAGGGCGCGGGCGGAGGGGCTTGGGCGACTTTTTTGGCCCAGGATAATTTTACCTGCGCACTACCGGAAGCTTCATAATATTCCAAGGTAACGGTTTTTTGTCCGGCGGTAAGCGAGTGGGAAACCGAATAAGCGGCCGGGGACTGATCTTTCCACTGGCTCGTTATTTGCTGTCCGTCAATAAGAAGTTTAAATCCGTCATCAGCGATTACAAAAAATTCATATTCAGCATTTTCAAAATCAAACATGCCTTGCCAGCGCGCGGAAAAATTGTCTACTGGGACTCCTGCCGATGGCGAACTCGCTCCCCAATTAAAATCTACGGCACTAGTCGTACGCGACAGTAAAAAATTGTTCAAATTTTTATTGGAATAAAAACAACCTACAAAAGAGTTTTTAACGGGCGCCGGGCAGGACACGGAATTTCCCTGAGCGGTTTGGCCTCCGACCGAAGTAGGAGAAGAAAAATATTTTCTTGCCAAAAGAATACCCTTACCATTCGGCAGACTGTAAAATTCCATTTTGTTGCGGCTTAAAGGCGCAATGCCGGAAAATGTCGCGGACCCCTGGGCGGAAGCACTTATGGAAACTGCCTTGCCATTTATGTAAACCGAGCCTGGCCTATTTAAAGTCCTTTGCCACTCTAAGCTATAATTCCAAAAATTATTTAAAAATTCAATGGGCTTGACACTTACTATTAACGACCGATTATTTACCAATTGCGTGGCCTGCAAATTTGACGCTGTGACTTGCGTGTTCGAATTTTCCTGAGCTGGAGTCGTTGTTGCGGCGGGACTAGCCGGGACTGGCGCTAACACAGTAGCTCCGTCGTAAGAATAAACAGATAAAATTTCAGAGTCCGACAGAATTCTAGAATAAATTCTAAATTCGTCTATGGCGCCACGGTAAGGATTTCTGGGACTGTCGTCTTTATCACCTATGGTAATATTGCTGTTTGCGTTCAGGGAATCTTTTTGCCCCGTACCCGATGACTGGAGCGAACCGTTAATATACAAATTCAAATTACCGCTCGCCTTTTCCCTTGTGGCGCAAAAGTGTTGCCAGGTATTATTGTCTACCCTGCCAGTGCTTCTAATGGTTGTGTCAGCGGACGCGCCTCCAATGCCAAAAGCCAATTTCCCCTCTCCGTCCACACCAAGTCCAAAGTCCAAACCTGTACGCGGCCATTCGGCAGTTACTATGGCGGAAGAGTGGTAATGCTCCGGGCTTCCGCCACGGGAATCGGTTTTTATCCAAGCGCAAATGCTAAAGTCGTCCTGGATGGTTCTTTTAAAAACTATTTTTTGAGTATAGTTGCCATTAAAGGTAGCTGCCTTGCCCAGTTTGCCTTCGGCTTGGCCAGAAATAACCGCACTCGGCTTTAAATCCGCGGAGAACAAAAAGCCCCCTTCTTCAGGGGCGCTTAAACTTTCAAATGGAAAATATACGGCTAAACCGCTTGTGGTAACCGCTCCCAGAACTCTTCCTTTATCGTGCAAAGAAGAAGGGGAAAAAGCAAGGTCATTTATATAATACACGGTATTTGTTGCCTGCCAACCAACCATTACCGAGGCAAACGCTGCTAATACCGAAACTCCAAATAATCGCTTATTCATACAAAATAATACTCCACCTCATACATAATAAAAATTATGCTTGAGAGCAGCTCCAACCAAAAACTTAAATTTTTGTTTATTTTTATTTCTTGCTTCAGAAATTTACCTCTGTATTATAGCACATCCTAATTTTTTTGTCCAGTTTTTTTGGTTAAAAATATAGGTCAAATGCATCTTATAAGTAGTATAAGACTTATATGTCTTATAGGCTCGCCCCGCACCGGAGCCGACGAACGTCGGAGCGACTGGTGCCGGGGTCTTATTTGCCCATGTTGTAAAGTTGTTTGGCTTCGTCGGCAGAGAGAGCGCGGTTGTAAAGCCTTACCTCGTCAATCACCCCTTTATAATATTCCGACGAAGCGCCATCCAAATTGGAGCCAATTATAAAGTTAGTCGAATCCGCTCCCAGAGTTCCTGTTACACTCCCGCTTTGAACAACACTCCCGTTTATATAAGTCCTGCATGTAGTCCCGTCATTGGTTATGACAACATGAGACCAAGTTGTTCCGTCTATTATAATTCCGCTCGCGTCGGGACAACCGCTGTTGCCGCTCGCGGTATCACGAAACCTGTGATGGACAAATCCGGAAGCAGAATTTGAAGCTCCAAGCCAAAAATTAAAATTTCTTCCCGGCTTTCCCAATATGCCCGTCCAATAATCACTGTCCACTTGGGGCTTTATCCATACTGATGCTGAATAACTGGTGAGCCTTATGCTGGCATTGTCCAAAACAACAACGTTATTCCCCGTGCCATTGAAAGACATGCCTTGCCCAACTTTGCCTATGGCGGTGGTAGCACCGGAAATAGTTCCGTTATTCCCCTGCCCGCTTCTGTCATAAGCTGTGGTGCCGGAAATATCCGCCCCGTTAAAACTCCAAAGTCCGACGAGGCCGTCGGTGAGGCGAGTATTTTGTGATGAATTTATTTTGGTTTCGGTTTGTTTGTAAAGATTTAAAATTTCGGTTGCGGACAGCGCGCGATTGTAAACTCTCACCTCGTCAATCAAACCGTCAAAAGCATCACTCCCCCCACCTCCGCTTCCAATTTTTAAATTTGTAGCGTTCCCTATATTCAAATTGCTTACTGCAGTTTGGCCGACATATGCCCCGTTCAAATATAAATTTATATACGACCCGTCATAAACACCAAAAGCATAATACCATTGGCCGGTAGACAAGCTGGAAGTGGGAGTATAATATTTTACCCCGCCTTTATCGACATAAAAATACAAAACTCCGTTTAATGCATATAAAACGAATTCGTCATTCGCCCAAAAACCTCCTTTGCTCACAACTGTTTTATAACTACTTGTTGAATCCAGCTTAAACCACGCCCCAACGGAAAAATTGTTATTTCCGAAATTAAATGGGGTTGAATTATTGGAATCTATATTTCCACCGGCAAAATCCACCGCCTTACCCCTTTTTCCGTTTGTCCAAGAAACCGCGCCGCTAAATGACCCATTGTACCCATTCCCACTGCTGTCGCCCGCGATTGAACCCACGCCTTCGTTAAAGGGCCAGTAGCCGACAAGGCCTTGGTTGGAAACGGTTTTTCTGGTAATTTGCCCGGCGCGGTAAAGATTTGCAACATCTGTCGCGGAAAGTACTCGGTTGTAAACACGCAAGTCATCTAATAAACCTAAATACCACCATGTGCTATTTCCTCTTTGACCGACAACCCAATTACTTCCCCATCCGCCGATATCTATAGTTTCTGTGTATTCCGAATCCAATACTCCGTTAATATAAATTTTGACGTTTTTGTCATTAAACGAGACTGCCCAATGGGTCCAGGCCCCAACAGGTACTGACCCGACTGTAGATGAACGAGACCTGTTATTAACATCTGCCAATTCCGTGAAAAAAACCTCTAAATTTCTATTGCCCGCGCTATAGCCAATCCAATTATCTATTCCATTCGCTTGCGGAGTAATAAATCTACTGTCCAAATTACCGGGTTTGATAAATCCGGAAACAGTAAAAACATTCGGGCTAATTTGAATGTTAGGTTGAGTAATATTATTTATCCAATCATCAACTCCATCAAAACTTAAAGCCTTACCGTGCTTGCCGTTTGTCCAGGTTGCGCCGGTAACGGTGCCGGTGTTGCCGTTGCCGCTTAAGTCGCCGGCTAGAGTTCCTACCCCTTCATCAAAACTCCAATAACCCACCAGAGAAAGGTTGTTGGGGGCTTTGGAAAGGATGGCCGCGCGAGCGGGGGTGGGTGCGTGGAAAAAAGTGACGATGATAATAATCAGCGCAATATAGGTC
>CAZPRQ010000040.1:0-11225 GCA_964589415.1 uncultured Candidatus Saccharibacteria bacterium | reverse complement strand
AATCACGTCGTTCGCGACCCATTCGAGCAACCTTAAGGGTCGCCTTGAGCGCAGTCGAATAGACGAACGACAGTGATGAATCGAGTAACTACAGAGCTGATTGAAAAAGACGAATGGTATTCTTGAATATATGTCAATAATGTAGTAAGCTTTGCAAGTTATGACAAATAACTTCTGGCAAAATTTGCACAAGCCTATTTTTGCGTTAGCGCCCATGGAGGCGGTAACGGATGTTTGCTTTAGGGAAATTTTTGCCAAATACGGGCGCCCCAGTGTTATGTTTACCGAGTTTGTGTCCACCGAGGGTCTGGCGCATGTGGAAGGGCGAAAAAAATTGTTAATAGATTTAGCCTATACGGAAAACCAGCGTCCTATTGTTGCTCAAATTTGGGGCCGCGATCCCAAAAAGTTTTATGATGCCGCTAAGCTTATTCGGGAGCTTGGTTTTAATGGGGTGGATATAAATATGGGCTGTCCGCAGGACAAGGAAATTGCTCAGCAAACTTGTGCTTATTTAATTCGCGAACCAAAACTGGCCCAGGAAATAATATTTGCTACAAAAGCGGGTTGGATTGCAGGTTTTGAGGGTGAAAATGAAAAAGAACTGCCGGTTTCGGTGAAAACCCGTATTGGGTACAGTCAGCCGGAAACTCAAAGTTGGATTGCCAATTTATTGGAAACCTTTCCCGCGGCCATTACCGTACATGGTAGGACAAAAAAAGAAAAGTCCAAGGTTCTGGCTCATTGGGACGAAATAAGAAAAGCCGTGGAAGTTAGGAACGCGCATGCAAGTTCTCAAACGCTAATTTTAGGCAACGGTGATATTGCAAGCCGCGAGCAGGCTTTAAGTCGCGTAGCAGAAACAGGAGTAGACGGGGTTATGATAGCTCGCGGCGCTTTTGGTAACCCTTGGCTGTTTAATGCAGATGTAGGGAATAGTTTGAAACTGTTCCCTACAATTTCCGAGCGACTGTTAGTCATGCTTGAGCACGCGGAATTGTATGAGAAAAAATTAAACGGCCATAAGCCCTTTATTCATATGCGCAAGAATTTTAAAGCTTACTGCAGTGGTTTTGCGGGCGCCGCCGAGCTAAGAGCTAAGCTAATGGAAGTGGAAAACACCACTCAGGCACGGGAAATTGTAGAAGCATATTTGGGAAATAAAAAAACTATTATGCTCGGTTAAACCTTGCTGTATTTAAAACTATCAACGTCGTTCGCAATTGCGAACAACGTTGATAGAAATAGTTTCTTAAATGTTTAAGAAGAAAGCAACACAATGCTTATTTTAAACCGCCTTGACGTAAGGCGGTTTTTAAAATACTATAGGCCAAAGGTGGAATATGAGCATAAATGAAATTCTCGCGGCTGCTCAACTACAAGAAGGGGAGGAATTGCATATAATAGATGCCCATTCGGGCTCTGAGTTCCTTCCGAATGATAAACTTTCGGAAATGGTGTGCCGAAGTTTGGAAAGGGAGGGTCTGGCTGATGGCATACTTGCCATAATTTCGGTACGGTGGTTCTGGGTGGTGCCGGAGAGGCGCCTTGGTATAGTGTGTTTTATTTTTCGTAAGCGGTCCACAGGGGCCGTTTTTTTAGTGAGAAGCTATTTTAAAAATACTTCGGACTGCTCCGCCTTAGGCGGATCCGCGACTTGTCTCAATCCCCCAAAGGGGGACCGCTCGTCTGTTATATTAAACATTCCGCCTTCGCTGAAGCTATGGCGGACAGGCAAAATTTATTTGCGCCAACCCGTTTACTCTTAATGACATCTGGCTTGGCCAGTGTCAGCTTAAGTCGAAATTCTGACAATTTCGTCTACAAATTATTTTTAAAATAGCTTCTGAAAAACAAACTCCTTTAACGTAAAAATTGGTATGTTATAAATTTGCTGCAGCACCATGCCTGAATCCAGCGTAGAATGTTTTTCCCAATTAAGCCCAAGTTGCTGTGCTACTTTTTTTAAATTCTCCAAACTTTCACCTTCAATTTCCAAATACGTAGGCACGTTTGGCCAGGTTTTAAAATCGAGTATGCAATTATTGAAATAAAATTGGTGCTGGCGCTGTTCTTGGATGCGGTAAGGCGGGAAGCCTATGTTTTCTAGCAATTGGGTAGCCCGGGCAGCATTTGGAATTTCAAACTCTATTTCATCGGCTTCGGCCAAGCCCGGGTAGTGACATTTGTACGTTATTTTTATATCTTTCCCGTTTTCCCGTATGCGGATAAGCTTGGATGGCGCGTTTTGTTCCTTAGCTTTTAGCCATTTCCCTTCAGCGTCGTAGAAAATTGTTTCCCTGAGCAGCTTTTCGCCTTTGTCCAAAGCGCCCATTTTGTAAAGCTTGGCCACAATGGCGGGCTGGTTAATTTCCAAGAATTTTACTTCTATTTCTTTGTTGATTGGCATATAAAAAACCCCCTAAGGAAGAAAGGGGATGGGAGTTAAAAATTGACTTTTAAAAGTTCGCCGCTTCCGGTAAAAACGTAAATGACCGAAGCTTTTTCGTCTACAGCAAAATCCTTCAAATCTTTAAACTGCGAACTGGTTAAACTGGCAATTAAATTTCCGGCCTTATCCATTATGAGGATTCGGTTTTTTCCGGTATCTAAAACGTATAAATATTTAAAATCTTTCTCCGTATATATTTTACCGCTGCCGGAAAATGGATCCAATAAAAATGGTTGGTTAAATTCCGCCAGTTTGCCGCTTTGCCATTTGCTGACCCCGCTTTTATTTAGCACATATACGGCTCCGTCTATTGCCATATCTACGGCTCCGGTTAAATCCATATTTTGTGCCCAGAGTACGGGTTTAGACAAGGTTTGCGTACCTACTGCGTAGTTTAATATTTTTCCTTCCTTTGAGTCCAGGACATAAATTCTGCTGTTGGTGGGGTAGTAAGCAAGGCCAGCCAGAGCGTCGTTTTGAGGAACACTTAAACTGAATGCCGGACCCACAGTACCGTTGCTAAAATTCCATACGTATAGGCTTTGACCGTCAAAAATGACCGCCAAGTTTTCTCGAGCAAATTCACTTCCGGCTATTTTTACTGGGGAGGTTATGGCGCCGTCTTGAATAATTCCACTTTCCTTGTTAAATGAAACCAATGCAGAACCGCTTTGGATGGCTAAATACTTTGGCAGGCGAATGAGATTTTCACTATTTGCTAACACGCCCAGGCTTTGTGCTTGAATTTCACGTACTTTTTCCACCTTAGTTTGGAGTTCTTTTATGCTGACATTTGTTTTTTCGTATTCCGGCAGCATTTTGTCGCTTACTTCATTTGGCTGTGGGAGTTCCTTAATAGCTTCAAATAAATAGGAGCGGGCGTCGGTTTCGTTATTGTATAGCATGGAAGATTCCGCTTTGGCAAGCAGGCTTTTTACATTATCCAGTTTTGACTGAAGCTGCGTGTCTCGGACGGAGGATTTTTTGTACGCGGCGGAAATAAAAATGTTAGCCGTAAGCGCTATGAGTAAAATGATAACTGAAATAAAAAAGAATTTTTTGGAAGGTGAGAAATTTTTAAATTGGGAAATGGAAAGCACTTGCTTACCGGCCGCGGCTCCCTTTCCCAGGGCAGTCCAAAAACCCCGACCCTTGCTAAAAAAGGCTTTTGTACTTCCACCCAGGCTTTTTAATTTGCTGGAAAAAGCAATTTTAGGCAAGCCAACCTGCGGTTTGCGTTTTAATCTCTCCAAAAGCGCGAAAACGGAGGCCAGCTGCTTAACTTTGTCTATAAGGGGCCGGCCTTGGGTTGGCTTATTTGCGACATAGTCTTCCAGGTCTATATCTTCTTCTTCGGCTTGTCCTTTGGGTATTTGGAGGTTAAAAATTGTACCAAAGGCTGTGTCCGGGCCGGCATTTTCTTTTAGTATTTCAATTATAGTTTGCGAAGCCGTGAGAAAATTTTGAGATTCTAAAATTTCTTTTAAGCGGTCTATTGCCAAATTGTTAAACAGTTGTGCAGTGGAAAGAATAATCATGTCCCCAAGGCGAATTTTTCCAGAGGCTAAATTCTCAAAAGTTTTAAGCACGTGCGGTTTGCCCGAACTGCAGGAAATGTCCGTAAATTCCCCGCCGCGCATTAAATAGGCATATATTTTTCCGGTTGTGGTTATATGAAAAACATTGCCAGTTTTTACGGCAATAATACTGTTTAATTTGTCTACCCAAGAGGTTTGTCCAATTTCGGCCAATTTGCCGAGTTCGTCATTTATTTCCGCGACGGCAGTTTCAAAACTGGCCGATGTGAGAGGTCTTTTGTAGCTCCTTTTTAGGCTGGCAGCAATGGACAGGCAAATATTTTCGGCCGAATCTAAAGCCGCAGGATTTAGAAGCGGCATTTCCGCAATAACATACAGTTCCGCGTCCGAGCCGGATGAGCGTTCGGCAAGTACGTGAACGAAGCTGTTTGTCCGTTTAAAATTGCCTATTTGTATTTTAGCGACCTGGCTTTCTATTTCATCCATTTAATGTGTGAAAAGGCGCACAAATAGGAGACTGATTAGGAAATTACCCAAAAAGCGAATTAGCGCGCCGTTAGTCTGTAATTTGCTATATTATAACCTATTTTGGCAAAATAATGAAAGACCGCCACACGCCGCCGCGTAAAAGCGGTATGGAAAATGGCATATATATGCTATAATACCTAACGAAGATTAAACTTTTAAGGTTTTATGCTCGCCGATTTAATAGCTTCAAAACACGAATCCCTCATTATGGCTTTTTTCCTGGCAGCTCCGGTTAGAAGTTTTTCTGCCACGGAAATATCTAAGCGTTTGGGACTGCCTTATTTGAAGGCAACCCACCTATTACACTCTTTGGCGCAGCGAGGTCAGTTGCATGTTTTTTTAAAAAAAACAAAAAAGTATTATATTTTAAATACCAAGTATAAGCTGTTGCCGGAAATAAAGTCGTACTTGTTAAAAAACGGCCCTAAGTATAATGACGAGCTTTTTTCTGCTATTCGCAGGCTAGGGGAGGTAAAAGCGGCTTTTTTGTCCGGCCTGTTTACAGGGTACGCCAATTTGCCGGTAGATTTGCTTATTGTGGGAAAGGTGAATTTAAAAAAATTGGATGAATTTCTAAAAAACGCCGAAAAACTTATGGCGCAGGAAATAAATTATAGTATAATGTCAGTGGATGAGTTTTTGTTAAGGCGCGATACCTTTGATAAGTTTATTAAGGATATATTTGATTATCGCTACCTTACCGTGGTTGACGAAGTAACCAAGAGGAAAAAATAAACACTATGGGCGAAATACAAGATTTGTATTTGCAGTTTTTAAATAATTTTCCTGTTCACCTAAGGCCTTTTATTTCTTTGGCTTTGGCACTGGCTTTGGTTTACTCTGTATTTAGGGTTGTAAAAAAGGACTTTTTATATATTATTGTGCTTATTCTCATACTGCCCGGCTCGATTCCCATTTTAAAGAGTATATGGCAAGGAGTAATAACTTTTATAAAGTTTTTAGTCAACTCGGCAAAATAGCCGAAAAAAAACCGTCCCTCCATTGGCGGGACGGTTTTTTTATGTCCTAGGAAACAATACCCCTTTAAATTGGCTATTAACTATTAGCGGTACCCCGCGGATAGACTGAACGCGTGCGGATATTTCCTGTACCGGGCAGCGGTGTTCCCCAGCTCTGCCGGTAGCGCAGTGGGCGCACAGCCCGCGCAGTTGGGAAACAATATTTAGTTTTATTTTTTGAAATTCAGACATGTAGTTGTCACTTAGTAAATATAAATTAGGGAGATAGAAAAAGTGTCTCGCTAAAATTCCCGTTAGTAAAAATATTATTCCAAATTTCTAATTACTCCCACTACCTTGCCTTGGATCATCCATTCTTCTTTGGGGTAAATGTTCTTGTATTTCGGGTTTTCGGCTTTTAGGTACGCGCGGTTTTTAATTTGAACAAAGCGTTTTACCGTAGCTTCGTCGTGGAGAAGGGCAACCACTATGTCGTTGTTGCGTACGTCTTTGGTAGGCTTTACTATGACCAGGTCGCCTTCAAATATTCCGGCGTTAATCATGCTGTCTCCGCGTACTCGGAGGAGGAATACGTCGCGGCGTCCTCGTATAAGCGTAGATGGAAGGTTTATCCAGTCTTCTATTTGTTCTTCGGCCAAGTGGGGGATGCCCGCCTGAATATTCCCCAAAATGGGAACGCGTATAAGTCCTTTTAACAAGCTGTCGCCTAAAGAGTCCAAAACTTCTATGCCCCTGGCCTTGCCGCTGGTTCGTATAAAACCTTGTTCTTCCAGGGCGTCGAGCAGTTTAGCTACCGCGTTTTTAGACTTAACTTTTAAAAATTCCGCCATTTCGGAAATGCTGGGGGGCAGTTGGCTTTCGCGAACCTGTTTTATAATAAACTGTAAAAGCTCTTTTTGCCTGTCCGTAATGTCGTTTGGCATATGGTTTAAAAGTTAATAATTTGGATAAATATATTTATCCGTACTGGTATTTGTATATTATACAATCGTTCACCTTATGTCAAACCCACGTATTTAACTGGTGAACGAACGAACAGGTAGAGTTATCCACACTTGTACAATTAGGACTTACGCGTTTGGCCAAGTCGGGGTCCCCATTCTTCTGCCTGGCAGGAATGGGGTGATAAATCGGGGTCCCCATTCTTCTGCCTGGCAGGAATGGGGTGATTAATACGAGGCGTTTTTCGCTGGTTTTATGAGGCGTAGTTTAACTACGGTGAATAAAACAGCAAGAAAAACAACGAAGTAATTGGCCAAACCGCTTGCGGCGCAGACATTGTTTTTGCAATCTGGCTTTGCCAGTTGCAAACAATGGCAAGCGCGGAAGTCTTAACCATATAAAAAAAGAGACCCGCTGACATTCGGAGGGGATGTAGCGGGGTAGGGTATTTGCATGCATGGGTTATAAACCCTTGTAAGCATTCCCAAAGTCATCGGACTTATGCTTATAATCATATAAAATAGAATTGTTGTCAAATAGGGTTTTTCGGCTTTACGGCAGGGTACTGAAAACAGCGGTTAAGTACTGTTATAAATAAAAAAGGCCGGACGGATAGAGAGACCGCCGGCCCTTGGACACCCGCTTGCTTTCGGCTGCCCTTCGGAGGAGATTGTAAAAAGGATATGAAAGCCTCTTATAAATTTTGGATTGGAAAGATTGTTCAAATTACCATAAAGGAATTATATGGGTTTATTTAGCCTTGTCAAGGCGGTTTGAGCTTTTTGGTATAAGCTGTTAAAATTGGTTAGAAATGCCGTGTTTGTTGCCTTGTACACAGTATTTAAAATAGTATTATTAATTTATAGGGCGCTATCGTCTAATGCCACTCGGAGCGTGGTCCGGCTCCGCCGGAGTTAGGACAAGTGGTTCTTCCCGCAAAGCGGGATCACGCTCCGCGTGACATCCAACAATAATGGATTATTATTTGTACATATTAAAAAGTAAAGTCAAAAATTGGTTTTATGTTGGCATTACAACTAATCTTTCTAAAAGGCTAAAGGAGTATAATTTCGGAAAAACTAGATCAACTAAAACGTATAATCCATTTGATATAGTTTATACTGAGAGTTATGCAACAAAACAGAATGCAGAAAAAGGGAAATTCCCATAAAAAAGAATCACGCATTAAAACAAGCACTCATAGATAAGGCGCTATCGTCTAATGGTTAGGACAGGTGGTTCTCATCCACCAAATCGGGGTTCGATTCCCCGTAGCGCTACCAAAAAGAAAATGTCTCACCCTTGTGGTGGGACTTTTTCTTTTTGGTATATCGTGAGGAGGAATTCCCCGCCGCGCCCCGTACACGAGTCCGCGAGTTGTGCGGGGTAGCGCTACCAAAATAAAAATAACCCAACGCGATGGGTTATTTTTATTTTGTCCCGAGCGAGTGCAGTCGAGTCGAGGGGCATAAAATGTCAAAAGTCAAGACTTGACCCTCTGTGATACCAGTGATACCTATAACTTTATAAAAAACGGTAAAGATGAATAAGCAAATAATAGTTTTCCAAAAGCCCATTGCTTGAGCAAAGGGAAATGGAGAACTTTTTTGTTTTATATAAAGGAGCTATAATATGGTTATATGAATAAAGTGTCGGGACATCACGAATCAGTAAATAATGAAGAAATTCGCGCGCATCAACGGGCTTTTTTAGAAAAGGTTAAGGCCGCAACAGAACCCAAGAATTACAATATTGAAGGTGTCGAGATAAAAGTAAATCCCGGCGTTTTTCCTCCCGCGACAGATACAAAAATACTCGCAGCTCACATAAAAACACATTCGGGTGAAAGAGTTTTGGATCTAACAACAGGAGCAGGTACTTTTTCGGTAATTGCTGGTTTACAAGGAGCAAGTGGTATTGCGGTAGATATAAACCCCAAAGCAATAGAAAATGCTAAAGAAAATTTTTCTACTTACAAGGTGGGTTTTGATGCAATTGAAAGCGATTTATTTGAAAATATTCCACTGGAGCAATTTGACCAAGCGTATGCAAATGGGCCTTTTTTTGAGGGAGAAATAACTGAACCTCTAGATAATGCCGCTTATGGATACAAAAAATTTATTAAAGATATTCTGTCTGGCATTAGGAGTAGATTAAAAACAGGAGGCAAACTTTTAATTGTAATTCACGCATCCGCTGACTTGGAATATTTTGAAGAAACAGCCCATTCAAACAATTTGAGCGTCCATTTAATCGAATCAAGAAAAAGCAATGATGGACAAAGAACTTATAACTTATATGAAGTTAGGGCTTCTAGCTAGGTTCAAGTAAACCCCCCAACAAAAGCCAAAAAAGTTTTCCACCCGTGCAGAGCGGGTCTGCCAAAGAAAACGTCTTATATCAGTGGGATTTTTTCTTTTTACAAAGTCCCACCTGCAAAGATCATCTTTGTGTACGTCGGGGCAATGTCCGCCGGAGCTTTGTGGCTTGTCCACCATAACTTTATGCGACGTTGGAAGGAGAGTAGCGCTACCACGAACACTCACTTTGTTCGGGTTCATGGCACCGCCATGCAAATAGGCGAAGCTATTTATGTTATAATTAGCCTCAATGATAGGGTATTTTATTTTCTCCCGAACGAAGTCTAGGGATAATATGGCTCCTGACCCCTTTTTCATACCATAAATGTATGAAAAGCATTTAGGTGTTGCTTACTTGGCTAAGTTTATATGAATTAGGATTAATTTTTATATATAAAAATATGGGTGATTACTTAAGTCAAAGTTACCCCGTGGAAGGGGATAACAATTTAGTTTTAAAAAGCAAGGAGGTGCCATTACAGGCAGCAAATTTTGATACGGTCAGAGAAGGCAATTGCGACAGGCCCCCTCTAGAAACATTTCCTGATTTTTTTAGTTCCGATCAATATCGCCAATACTGTTTCGATGAGACGAAAAAGGCGTGGATCTACCAGTTTGACGGAAAGCACATTGCCCAGGATTTAGGTGGGGTGCCGAGCAGTGAAAAATTACGGTATTTGCGTCAAATACGTAAATTTGGTTCTATTTTAATGAATGTATATAAGTTTGTAAGCGTTGGTCATAAACCTCCTAAAAAACTTAAGGACTTTGTTTTTGACCTTGGACAGCATAATGATCGATACTTTACTCCCGCCAGGGAGAAAGCTGCCTTAAAAATTCTAAATAGCCAATCTGAGTGGAATCTCTTGACCGATAATTTGCCGGTAGAGCTTGCCAGTAAAGAAGATTTTCAGCAATACACAAGAACATTGCTTGTGGAAATCCAAACGCTTATTGGGGCGGAAAGACTTATTGCAAAAGATTTTCATTATTTACGGAGACAAATAAGGCAATGTGCAAATCTTGCCCAAACCCCGGCAGTCGAGCATATTGGGGAAGGGCCTCAGTGGTTATTCTTAAAACTTGACGAGTTGTCCAAGGTTATGGGCAAGAAGCACGATTCAATTGTCAAAAAGCATTTATCTGAAGCTAAGTGTTCAAAACTAGAGATTCAGTTGGAACCCGACTGGAAAACAAAATTTCAAGAAGCACTTCCTTTTTTTGAGCGACTAACCGGTTTAAATAAGGATTAGCTTTGTACCCATTTGATTTTTATAGTTCAAACAATCCTAACCCCGCAAAATAATTGCGGTAATGTAAACAATGTATAACAAAATAAATAATACTCCTTGCCAGCGTTCCAGGGTATGGCGTTTGCCTAAAAACATCCATATAAACAACAAAACACTTGACCCAACCACTACCCAGAGATCAAAATTTAATTCCGGTTTAAATGGTAGAGGTTTAATAACCGCGCTTAGGCCAAGTATCCAAAAAATATTAAAAATGTTTGACCCAACTACATTGCCTACCGCAATGTCGGAATTCTTTTTGTAAGCGGCCACAGCCGAAGTTGCCAGTTCCGGCAGGGAAGTCCCAATTGCCACTATAGTTAAACCAATAAGCGCGTCGCTAAGCCCAAAGGCTTTTGCAATGGTAGTCGCGCCTCCAACTATCCATTGACCTCCCGCGACTAAACCTATTAACCCTAAAAAAACTAAACCCGCTGACTTAAGGCTCGAATACTCTTTTGGAGAATTTTGTTCTTCATTATCATTCGTATTTTTGGCGATTCCAAAAGTGTAATAGAGGAAAATAATAAAGAAAGCAATTAGTGTTAAACCATCGCTCCGAGTTAAGGAATTAAAATTCACTTTATCTACTATTGTATCGTTGGCCATTACAAGGAGAAGCACCACTCCAAGCAGGCTCATGGGAATTTCTTTCCAAACAGATCCTTTACCCACTTTAAGCGGATATATGACCGCGGCAAGACCGAGAATTAGAAGTATATTAACTATATTACTACCGACTATATTTCCAATCGCAATATCCGTGGTGCCATTAAATGACGCAAATAGGTTTACAAAGAGCTCTGGAGCACTGGTACCGAAAGCCACAATAGTCAAACCAATAACCAAGTTGGAGACCCCAAGCTTTTTAGCCAGGGAAGACGCGCCGTCTACCAAAAATCCCGCGCCCTTAATAAGAAATACAAAACCGACAAATAATAGAATATACGTCATATAGTTTTTTCCATAACTAGGACTTCCGCGCTTGCCATTGTTTGCAACTGGCAAAGCCAGATTGCTTCAAGCAATGGCTGCGCCGCAAGCGGTTTGGCCAATTACTTCGTTGTTTTTCTACTTGCTTTATTCGCCGTAGTTATACTACGCCTCATAAAACCAGCAAAAAACGCCTCGTA
>CAZPRQ010000039.1:0-11397 GCA_964589415.1 uncultured Candidatus Saccharibacteria bacterium | reverse complement strand
TGCATAAACTGCTTTTAAATTACCAGCAGCGTTTGTATGAAGAAAAACACGGGCCGGTGGGACAGCCGGCCAAGCTTTTTGAATTGGTTTTAAATAATTCTGAGTTTGAATGGCTAAGGCACCTCTCCGAGCTAATTGTGGGACTCGACGGACTTTTGGAACAAGACAATGCTTCGCGGGCGGAAGAAATAAAAAAATTTTTCCTTTTTGCTTCCAAGCTTTTAATTGCCCAAGAAGAGGACAATGCTTTTAAGCGGCATTATATATTGGCTTTGCAAACAGACCCTGCTGTTGCCATAGCCCACGGCAAGGTTAAAGATTTTTTGGATATAGGTTGAACCTAGTTTTAAGGTAGTTTAAGTAGCGTGCATTAGCCCGGCCCGCAGCGGGGTTTTTTACTTGTCTGCTTGACAAGGGAAAGGTATTTGCATATTCTTTTCGTATTCTCGTTCAAGGAGTGTACCATATGCAAAGGCAAAAAAAGCAGATGTTGGCCGAGACCCCAACGCTTTTAGTTTGGGGCCTCGTGCTTGCCGCGGTCGGTTTTTGGATGGGGTGGTATTTCGGTAACTACAGCGCAGCTCCAGGGCAAGTCCACCCCATGGGTTATGGTATTGTGGCCCTTGTAGTCGGCGTTCTTGGGCTATTTTGGGAGGTAAAAGGTCTTACATTAGGCCGCGCCGTATATCGCTGCGCAGTTATGCTGTTGCCCGCAGCTATTGCCGCCACTGGGGCCTCCGGTTATATGGGCTGTGGCCATAACGCCCAGGGTGACTGTAATCCGCCATTGCCGCAAGCAGTCTTAAAGGCTATGGCGGTTTACGCTATATGCTTCGGAAGCTGGTACCTGGCTTTCGCAGGCTACGTGTTTTACTTCTTAGCCAGGAAGACATTGGATTTCATGCGAACCTAGTCTGGCTTTCAAAAAGTCATATGCCGCGGATTTAATTGCCGCGGCTTTTTTATTTGTCCTTTCTATCTCTTCTTTGAAATGATGGTTGTTCGGTGCAGAGTAAAATGTGAGTCCAAAAACCATCAGGTATGTCATCCCGGGGGAGCCTGCCTAATCGGTATGCAGGTGTATCCAACTTATCCGCCGAAGCTATTTGCGTATCCAGAGTAGTTTTGACTAAGCTTGAGGCACAGGCGGAGACCCCAAAATCCACTATCTAAGCCAACTTCTGGATCCCGGATATTTTTACAGCCCTAAAAATTCCGGGATGACAGAGATGTTTGGACTCACGTGTGTAATATCATGTTACATCTGGTGTGAATACGTCTTATATTAATAAATTATTTATTGGCAAGCTGTGGGGGTATGGATTGGTAGGAGAATAAAAAAAACGGCGGGAGCTTGGGGGCTCCCGCCTGCAGACACTGCCGGATGGTTAGATCTTAGCCGGCGTCCTGTACCTTGCATTCGCCGCGATGTTGTTGGCGAGGTTGTTGGCGGCCTGGTTCGGCAATTTCCGTGGCGCACCAATGTTGTGATCCTGAGCAGCTTCGTCGGCGTTGTTCGTCCCGATCGCCGCAACGGCATTCGGGGTGTCGGCGGTAGTGTTCGCTTCCAGGTTGATGGCACCATTCATCGTCGCATAGTTGTTCGGCGCCATGGGGGTGTTCGCAGGGTTGGCCACCATCAAGACGTTGTCAGTGAGGGTAGCGGGAGTCGCCGGGGCCGCAATAGCGGCGGCGTTGGCGACGAGCAGGGCGGCCAGGAGCACCAAGGCTACGTTTAGTAGTCGTCGTGGCATGGTCACTCTCCTAATTGGAATGCGCCAGCAAAGACTTATGCACTCAGAAATCGAGTGCCAAAGATACAATAAGCCTCCGTTGACTTGAAAATAGATTACTATGCTTAAATTTTTTTGTCAAATTTTCCGCTTAAGCAAGTTGTATTGTTAAAAATTGGGCGGCATAACTGGGTTATTTGAGCATTTAGCTTTAACCACGTTTGCTAGAAATTTAAGGTGGGGAATAAGTGCTATAATGGTTTTAGTTGTTTGAGGCATTATGTTTTTTAAAATCTAATTTTTTACGGATCCATGTCGTGGCTAAAGAATAAAACCAATATGTTAAAAGCAGAAGCGTACGCTTTGTATTTGGCAACCAGGGACACGCGAACGCCCTGGTATGCCAAAATGGCGGCTTTGGCAGTGGTTGGCTACGCCTTAAGCCCTTTTGACATAATTCCGGATTTTATTCCGGTACTTGGTCTGGTGGATGAGCTGATAATTTTACCCCTTGGTTTTTGGCTGGCAATTAAACTTATTCCCAGGGAAGTTTTGGAAGAAAGCCGGGAGAAAGCAAAAATAGGGGTATTAAAAATTAAGCGGATAGTCTGGGCTGCCATTATACTGTTTATTTTGTTTTGGACAGGGTTATTTTTACTGTTCGGGTATATATTTTATAAATTGTATAAAAACTAAAAAAGGGAATTAAAAAACAAGGGGAATCTTTGGTTGCCAAGGATTCCCCTTGTTTTAAAAATTTAATCTCACGAATTTCTCGAAGCTTACTTGCGAGGTCGGGCTCTATGTCATCCCGGCCGAGTGCATCCGAGAGCCGGGATCCAGAATCAAACTTCATACTGGATCCCGGATATCCTCTCGGATGCACTCAAGGATTCCGGGATGACACGGGAGTTTGCAGGTGATAGATCGCAGCTTGGTGCGGGACAATTTATTAAATAGTTTACTTTTTTTTGCGGGCTGCTGTTTTTTTTGTTGCCGCGGCGCTTGTGGCCTTCAGTTTTTTGGCTATGGTTGGCCATTGCCGTTTTAGTAGGCTGCTTAAAGTTTCTAGTTCTTTCGGGGCAACTGCTTTGGCCGCCCTATAGCCCTTTATTACCTGAGTCACGGCTTTGCCGTAGGCGTCCTTGGATGCGCCCTTCATTTTTTTAATTGCTTCGCTTTGGGCTTTTTCCGCCCAGTTTTTTAGTTGTTTGCGGTTTTTTCCGGCGTTTTTGCTGCCGTAAAAATAGTAGGCGCCTGCCGCCGCCGCCCCCGCTACCGCCGCTACTCCGGCGCCAATGCCAATTTTTTTACCCGTACTTAAACCTTTACTTACTTGCTTTTTGGCCATATAACCTCATTTATAATCCAACATGTCCGCAACCGCGCAATTTGTATGCTCCAAATTCTCCATTGCCATCGTTAAAGCTTTTTGAATATTTGGCTCATTCAGATTGCCCCATCTTGGGCAATTCGGATTATGTTTATTTATACCGTTTAAATATTTTATTAATAAATTCCGCGAACCATTTAACCTTAGCACCTTCTTTCCGCACGTTTTCCCGAAGTTCTTTTACGTCCTCGGTCAGGTGGTCGGTTTCTATTTTTGCTTTGTCGGATATGTACCGGACATTTTTTAGTATTTTAACAATGTAATACAGTGCTACGATTAAAACGGCTGTCAGCGCAATTACCGCAACACCGGTTATAAAAAAGAAGATGTCAGATTTTATTATGGGCTCCATACTTCTCATTTTAACATATAATCATACTAACATGCTAACAAGACATCATATTAACATTTTAGCATACTAGCATACTAACATACTAACAAGATATCATTTTAACATTTTAGCATTTTAACATGTTAACATACTAACAAGATATCATTTTAACATTCTAACATCATATCATTTTATCAATCGGACAAAGGCTGCAGGGCTCGCCAGAGCATGGCCCCAATTTCTTCAGCCATAACGGTTGCTTTTTTAAAATCCGCATCATTAATATATTTTTCTTCAAAACTAAAACTGACTAAGTACTTGGATTCTTGCAAGGAGCTGTAGGATATTTCCCAAAAATTTCTTTTGACCGCAGGTTTTTTTCTGGCAAAACCTTCAATGAAGTTAAGGACAATGGAAAGAGTTGATCTACGTATCTGGGAAGTACAACCGTATAATTCGTCATTAGGGAAAGTTTTCGTCAATTTATAAACAAAATGAACATAGATATCCATTTTAGTTTTTAACTGTTCAAAATAACCATCCATATTTAATCTTTATCTTTTTATAATGTTAAAATGTTAGTATGATAATATGATAAAATGTTAGTATGTTAAAATGTTAAAATGATTTTCCCCGTTTATTTATATTTTTCCATTAGCCCTTCCAGTATTTTCTGGTACTGTTTTCTAACGCTTTCGTCGGTTCCCACTTCCAAAATTTCGTCGTTAGATTCAGTGGCGGAAGTTGTCCAGTTGTATGAGCCGGACGCATAGGCTTTCTCGGTAACAACGGTTTTTAAATGCATAATAGAGCTGTGGCTTTGCTCGTATATAGGTATGCCGGCTGCCTCTAGCTCTTTAACAATTTTTGCTTGGCTTTCTATTAGAGCTTTTTGTTCCTTGTCGGCAATGCCCTGAACGTCCAAGCCCCGCTGCTTGGCCGCGAGCAGGGCGTCTTTAATGTCCGAGCGGGTAAAAGTATATATTGCAAAATACACAAATTGGTCGGCATCGCGTATGGTGGAAATAACTTGTTTGTTTAGCTGCTCATCGCGGTTGTAATAGACATAAATTTCTCTTTCTTTTTCCGGTACGTAACGATAAGTATACCAAAATTGTCCGGCCACCCCGGCCAGCAAAATAATGAGGGAAAGATAAATGAATTCGCGTTTCGCGGACATGGGAACCATACAATCATTTTAACATTTTATCATCTTAACATTTTAACAAAAAGATCATATTAACATACTATCATTTTAACATCTTAATAAAATATCATACTGCGTTGATAAAATGTTAAAATAATACCATGATAAAATGATAGGCTGCTAGCATGTTCAAATGATAAAATGTTAAAGTGATAAGATGTTAAGATGATAAAATGTTAATATGAATTTCTTATTTCTCTTTTAGTATCCCTCTCCTTTATGTATTCCCGCTTGTCGGTTTTTTTACGGGCGCGGCCAAGGCCAATGGAAAGCTTGAGCCTTCCTCCCCGTCCTAAAAAAACGGAAAGGGGAATAAGCACCGTGCCTTTTTCCTTGCCCACCAACTGGTTAATTTCTTGTTTGTTCAAAAGCAGGCCGCGGCTTTGGGTTGGGTTGTAGTTTTCTTGCCGCGCGTATTTGTATGGGCCAATGTGACAGTTTATTAACTGCGCTTTGGCCTGGTTTATGGTAACGTAGCTGCCGGCCAGGGAAACATTGCCGGTCTTGGCGGCTTTTACTTCCGCTCCGGTTAAAACCATGCCTGCCGTGTAAGTTTCTTTTATATCGTAATCAAACTTGGCCTTCTTGTTTTCGGCTAGAATTTTCATATTGGCGTACTTGAAATGCTTTTGTATGTCTATTATACTTGATTTTATGGATCAGGCACAATTTAAACGGCGGGTTTATAAATGGGCAGAATGCGTTCCGCAGAATGCCAATTTGAGAAAACAGTATGGCAACGGCCCCTTTACTGAGCAGTTGTTGCCAAGGAGAACAAATATAGATAATCATTTAATCTATATATTTGCATCCGACGGCAGCAATCCGCTTACTCTTGCTGGCATACCGAGGGTGTACCTTGAGTTGGTTCTATAAGGCAGGCGCGGGTTTCATCCCCCGCTTTTTTTGTTTCACTAATTAGGCTTTATTATGCTATAATATACACACTCTATGAGTGGTGAAACAGTTCGTCCGGTTAGAGATAATGTTGTATTCCACACTCCTTAGTTTATACAAAAATATTTCTTTTTTTAATCTATTTCGTTGATGGCACACTCTAACGGGGTAAAAAATCATTTAAAAAAGGTCCTTTTTGAGGCTTTAAAAGAGCTTGGCTTTAGCTTGCCTGAAATTCAAATTTCTCAGCCCGAAGCCAGGTTTGGGGATTATTCCACTAACGCTGCGTTGATAATTGGCAAAAAGGAAAAAAAGAATCCTAAAGAAGTAGCACAGAGTGTTATTGCCAAAATAAAAGAACTGGATTCCGGATCGCTCTCCGATGCACTCGTAGCGTCCGGAATGACAGGCGGAGGGGGAGAATTATTTAGTGAAATTACCGAAGCGGGTGGGTTTATAAATTTTAGATTATCAAGCCCGGCGCTTTTAAAAAGTTTGGATGATATTCATCAACAAAAGGAAGGTTACGGTTCGTCCAAAATTGGTGAGGGGCAAAAAATTCTGGTGGAATATTTCCAGCCTAACATTGCCAAACCGCTCCATCTTGGGCATTTGCGTACGGCCATAATCGGCGATTGCTTATTCAGGTTATTTAAATTTGCCGGCTACAATCCGGAGTCAGACACTCACCTTGGGGATTGGGGTACGCAGTTCGGGCTTTTGCTCCACGCGTATAAAAAATACGGCGACATATTGGTAATTGAAAAAGACCCAATTACCGAACTCAACAAGCTTTATGTAAAAATTAACGCAGAAGCGGAGAATGATCCGCAGGTGCGCGAACTGGGCAAGGCGGAATTTGTAAAACTTGAACAGGGAGATGTTGAAAATAGGGAGTTGTGGAAAAAATTTAAGGACTGGAGCTGGCAGGAGTTTGCGGTAATTTATGATTATTTGGGCGTGAGGAAGTCGGATCACGATTGGCCGGAAAGTTTTTTTGAAGACAAGATGCCCGCGGTCTTGGCGGAGCTTAAAGCCAAGGGTCTGCTTAAAGAATCCGATGGCGCGCAAATTGTGGACCTAGAGGAATATAAATTGGGCATCGCGCTGTTGGTAAAGTCGGACGGGGGCACAACTTATTTGCTTAGGGATCTCGCGACTTTAATATATAGGAAGAGTCAGGGCTTTGAGAAGCAGTATTACGTGGTAGACGTTAGGCAGAGCCACACCTTAAGTCAGACTTTTAAAATTGTGGAATTGCTTGGTTATAGTGTGCCCGGCGAGGCCGTGCACGTGTCTTACGGATTTTTAACCTTGCCCGAAGGCGCCATGAGTACCAGGAAAGGTACGGTGGTCGGAGCCAAGGAATTTATAGAGAGTGTGGGAGAAAAAGCTTTGGAGATTATTAAGGAAAAAAATCCGGATTTAAAAAATAAAGAAGAGGTGGCAAAAACAATCGCTTGCGGCGCCATAAAATATTTTGATCTTTCCCATAATATAAAGAGCGATATTGTGTTTGATCCCAAAAAAGCAATTAGTTTTGAGGGAAATACGGGGCCGTACCTACAATATACGCACGCTAGGATACATGGGATATTGAGAAGAGTGGACAGTGGACAGTGGACAGTGGGCAGTAATCTCTCCACTAGGCACTTGTCACTGAACACTTTTGAACTTTCAGTCTTGCGTAAACTGCATCAATTTCCGGAAATGGTAGAGCAAGCGGCGGAGGATTTACAACCGAATATTATTGCCAATTATTTGTTTGAACTTTCCCAAACTTTTAACGCCTTTTACCATGAAGTGCCGGTAATACAGGAAACAGATGAGCAGATTAAAGATTTTAGACTAAAGCTAATAACAGGCACGGCGCAAGTAATTAAAAATGGTTTACATCTTTTAGGGATAGAAGCGCCGGAGGAAATGTGACCACTGATGCACAGATGGAGACAGATAACACAGACTAATATTTTAACATACTATCATTCTATCATCTTAACATACTAACATCTTAACATTTTATCATACTATCACCTTAACTAAAGATCATTTATCATGCTAACATACTATCATTTTATCATCTTAACAAAAGATGATGAAGCATTAAAAGATAATAAAATGTTAAGATTATCAGGTGTTAAAATGATAGCATAATAAGATGATAAAATGAGAAGTATGAACCAACAAGAGAAAGAACTAATTTACAATTTTATCCATAGGCATGAGTTGGCGGCTTTGGCTACGGTAGATAAAACAGGTAAGCCGGAGGTTGCAATGGTAGAGTTCGGGGATTCACCGGAATTGGAAATTATATTTGACACCTTGCACCCGTCTTACAGGAAATATGAGAATATTAAAAATAATAATGCGGTAGCCTTAGCCATAGGTTGGGAAAACAATATTACGGTCCAGTATGAAGGGCGGGCAATAGAAATAGAAGGGGAGGAAAAAGACAGATGCAAGAAAATATATTTTACAAAAAATCCAATCGCGGAAAAATGGGATAGCCATCCCGAGATTAAATATTTTAAAGTAATGCCAAAGTGGATTCGTTATTCCGATTATAGCGTAAAACCTTACAAAATAATTGAATTAAATTTTTAAAGGAAAATATGGCCGAAGAAAACAATAAATTACAACCACAACCGCCCTCTGGCGGCGCTCCAAATTTTGACGAACTGGAAAAGGGAATCTTAGAGTTTTGGCGAAATGAAAAGACTTTCGAAAAATCTTTGGAAAAAACCCGCGGCGGGGAGCCGTACGTGTTTTATGACGGCCCGCCTTTTGCCACAGGCTTGCCGCATTATGGGCATATTTTAGGTTCCACTGTAAAAGACTTGTTTGGACGGTTTTGGACAATGCAGGGCCGTTATGTCAGGCGCCGCTGGGGTTGGGATTGCCACGGTTTGCCTATAGAAAATATTGTGGAGCAGAACTTAAAAATTTCAGGCAAAAAGCAGATTGAAGAAATTGGCATAGACCGGTTTAATAAAATTTGCCGCGACAATGTGCTTAAGTTTGCCGAAGAATGGGGTAAGACGGTGGAACGCATGGGCAGGTGGGTGGAGTTTGAAAATTCCTATAAAACCATGGACACCTCTTATATGGAAAGCGTTTGGTGGGCGCTAAAGCAGGTTTGGGAAAAAGGCCTTATATACGAAGACCGGAAAGTCTTGTTGTATTGTTCGCGCTGCGAAACCCCTATTTCCAATTTCGAAGTGGCTATGGATAACAGTTACCAGGACGTAACGGAAGAATCGGTATACGTGAAATTTAAAATGCTCAAAGGCCAGCGCATTGTGCATGATTTAACCAACGACAACACCTATGCTTTGGCTTGGACTACCACGCCATGGACGCTGCCAGGCAATACTTCGCTTAATATTGGTCCGGATATTTCCTATGTGCTTATTGAGCATGAGAATAAAGAGCGTTATCTGCTCGCGAAGGAGAGACTGGGCATAATAGCCGGTAATTATGAAATTGTGTCTGAATATCCGGCACGGGAATTGGCAAATTTGGAATATGAACCTTTGTATCCGGGAGTTATTCCGTCCGCGCGAAATGGCGAGGAAAATATTTCAGGCGAAAAGTGGGGAGAAAATTTTTCCGGAGATCCAAGCCGGGCGCATAGAATATATATGGCAGACTTTGTCACCACTACCGACGGTACGGGCATTGTTCATAATGCCGCCATGTATGGAGAAGAAGATTATCAGTTGGCTAAGGAAAAAGATTTGCCCCGTTTGGACATGCTTGACCATAAGGGTCAGTACTTAGCCCAGTTTAATATCCCCCAGCAGCTTCGCGGTGTATTTTTTAAAGACGCGGATAAACAAATAATTCAAGACTTAAAACAGAGGGACTTGCTATACAAAGCAGAAAGTTATACCCACTCTTACCCGCATTGTTATAGGTGCGGTACCCCGCTTTTTTACAGCGCGTTGCCGGCTTGGTTTATAAACATTCAAAAAATTAAGCCAAGACTGGTCCAGCTTAACGAAAATATAAATTGGCATCCGGATCACTTAAAGCACGGCCGGTTTGGTAAGAGTCTGGAGCAGGCCCCGGATTGGAATATTTCCCGTAACCGTTATTGGGCAACAGCTTTACCGTTTTGGAAGTGCGAGAATAAATCTTGCCGTTTTGTTGTATGTATTGGTTCGCTGCAGGAATTGGCCGAAAAGTCGCCAAATTTTAAAGAAGCTTATCCTGCCTATGAGTACGGCAGCGCTGAAATTAACCATTTAGACTTGCATAAGCCATACATAGACCAAGTGCTGCTTACCTGCGAAAAGTGCAATCATACAATGCGGCGCGTGCCGGAAGTGGTGGATTGCTGGGTGGAATCTGCCAGCATGCCGTTTGCGGAGCTGCATTATCCATTTGAGCGTTCGGGTAAAAATGCCGAATCCGACATAAAACAGAACTCAACCGGAGAAGAGGAAGGAAATAAAATACCTAACGCACATAAAAATGGTGAGGAATTGGAACTTTTTGAAAATCGGTTTCCGGCGGATTTTGTCGCGGAATATATTGCCCAAACACGCGCGTGGTTTTATGTTTCTCATGTAATGAACGGAGTTTTGTTCGACCGTGAGCCGTTTAAGAACGTGGTTACTACCGGTAATATTCTGGCTGAGGACGGCAGTAAAATGTCAAAATCCAAGAAAAATTTTCCCGATCCCGGCATTCTTATTTCGGAATACGGAGTAGACGCGTTGCGTTTTTATCTTATGTCCAGTCCGGTAATGAACGCCGACGATTTGAATTTTTCTGAAAAAGGCGTCCAAGAAACCAGTCGCAAAGTCAGTTTAATTTTATACAATGTATGGACATTTTTTAAGCTATACGCGCCTGACGGCGATATTTTGGGAGAAGTGCCGGAAAATTTGAGCCATGTTCTTGACCAGTGGGTCATGGCTAGGTTGTTTGAGTCTCACGAAAAAATTAGCGCGCAGTTACACGCTTATAACACCACCCGCGCCTGCCGCGAAATTGCGGATTTTATTAATGACCTATCTACCTGGTACGTGAGGAGAAGTAGGGAGCGCTTAAAAGATCCCGCCCAGTCCGAGGCGGCAATAAGGACTTTGGGTTATGTATTGGCTGAAATTTCAAAATTGTTGGCGCCAATTATGCCTTTTTTGGCGGAGCAAATATTCCGGGATGTTACCAAAAAAGAATCTGTCCATTTGGAACGTTGGAGCGAGTTTGCTGGAAAACAAAATGATCAGCTGCTTGCCAGTATGCAGCAGGTTCGCGATTTGGTGGAGCTTGGTCTTTCTTTGCGCAAAGAAAAGAATTTAAAAGTCCGCCAGCCGCTTAAACAGTTTGTTTATGAGTTTAAAGCCAACCGGCAAATTTTACCCGAAGAGCTAAATACCATATTAGCGGAGGAATTGAATGTAAAACAAGCGGGTTTGTCCGATTCCGGTTTGAAAAACGGATCTTGGGCATTTAAGGAAGCTGCCGCTTATAATGTCGCTTTGGATACGGAATTGACCGCAGAATTAAGATTGGAAGGTTTGGCCAGAGAATTGGAACGCCAAGTGCAGGATTTGCGGAAAAAGAGTGGCTTGAAAGTAGGGGATTTGGTGGACGTGTATTATAACACTACCCATGAACAAATTGAGCAGGCTTTAATTGAATTTTTTGACCGTAAAAAAACCTTTGTTAGCCAAATAAAAAAGAGCTTTGAGGTGGAAGTGGATTTTGAAACTCAGGGTGAGGTGGAAGGCAAGGCTGTGTGGTTGGGTATGACAAAAATATAAATATAACAGGACTTCCGCGCTTGCCATTGTTTGCAACTGGCAAAGCCAGATTGCTTCAAGCA
>CAZPRQ010000038.1:0-11502 GCA_964589415.1 uncultured Candidatus Saccharibacteria bacterium | reverse complement strand
ATTTTTACATCGTCCAAACAATACTTTTTAAGCAAATCCATGCGCCCGTTTTTATAATACAAAATGGCTTCCAGGCCGCTTCCCGACTTGCCGGCGCCCAAGGTTGCCTGAGCCACATCTTGTAGCTTAATGCGATGCTTGAGGACTTTTTCTATTTCTTCCAGAATATCCAAATACGGAACTTCAAAAATATTAAAATTCAAATACGGCTGAATAACTTCAAAGTCAAAATCTTTTATATTATAACCAATAATCTGATCCGCGGACTGCAAAATATGCGCGAGTTTGGGAATTTCATTCTCTTCATAAATTAAGTATTTGTCCTCGGTATAGTCGTACACCCCGCATACGCTAATTTTGAGCAGATGATTTTTACCTCTCCCCCCAACTTCCTGAAACGACTTTTGTGTTTCCAAATCCAGTACCAGCTTCTTTAACATTGCGTCCCCCAAAAACCCTTGGCAAAAATAGAAAATTCAGCGATCTTGTTTTTTAGCATTTTATTTATAGTATTTTTTATTAGCGACGTAGAGCGAGTGAAAGAGTCTTTAAGGACTCTTTCCGAGCCGAGGAGTTAATACAGGTTTGAATACCTCGGGGCTCTGCTCGGAGGAACCTTTATTATTAGAAAATGTGCCAACATCTAATCTCTTACTATATTATATCATACGGCACTTGCCATAAATCCTTGTTAAAAATAAAAAAGCCCCTCCATGTGACTAACATGACCCTGAAGGGGTATGGAGGGGCTCCGTTGTATTTATATCGAGTGCTGAAGGTCTTGTGGGCGCGTTAGCCCGGCCGTGAGGGACAGCCCTCATTTTTTGCTCTCGTCAGAGTCGAATTCTTTTATTCTATACTACTATACTACCTCCTGTATGAAAACTCATAATATTACACTATCTTATTTGCTAAAAAGATGCAAATTCGGTAAAATACGAGAAAGAAAGCTAGCAATTTAGGCAGCGCCTACACGCTTGGCTTTTTACTTAATAAATAACTTGCCGTGCCCGCTGTTTACGGGAAATTTCTTGCGTATCGTCAAGAATAACGGCCAAAAAATTTATGCAAAGAACTCATGCTTTAGAAACCCCTTCAAAGACCGGCCAAACTGTCCATCTTGCCGGCTGGGTTAACTCACGGCGCGATCATGGCGGCGTGATTTTTATTGATTTGCGCGACCATACCGGCATTGTGCAATTGGCCATCCACCCGGACCAGGCCGAAGCTTTTGCCGTGGCCGATAAGGTGAGAGATGAATTTGTAGTCCAAGCAGAAGGCAAAATTATTGAACGAACACCCGAAACGGTTAACCCCAATCTTCCGACTGGTACTGTCGAAATTCATACTTCTAAATTCATAATTCTAAATTCCAGCAAGCCTCTGCCTTTCCAAGTGGCTCACGGCCGCGGAGGCGAAGAACAGGTCATTGGCGAAGAAATCCGTTTAAAATACCGTTTTTTGGATTTGCGCCGGGAAAAAATGCAAAGGATGCTAATCAAGCGGCACAAAATGATAAAGTTTATTCGGGACTGGATGGACGGCCAGGGCTTTATAGAAATAACGACTCCCATTTTAACATCTTCCTCGCCCGAAGGCGCGCGCGACTTTCTAGTACCATCGCGCCTGCACCCGGGAAAATTTTACGCCCTACCGCAAGCGCCCCAGCAGTTCAAGCAATTACTCATGGTTGGCGGTGTACCAAAATATTTTCAAATCGCCCCTTGTTTCCGCGACGAAGACCCAAGGGCAGACCGCTCTCCCGGGGAATTTTACCAACTAGACCTTGAAATCGCGTTTGCGGATAGAGACGAAACAGTCTTCCAGGAGCTTGAACCGTTATTTATTGAACTGACAGAAAAATTCGCAGGGAAAAAATGCGCCAGCAAACCTTTCCCACGCATTCCCTATTTAACAGCCATGGAAAAATACGGCTCTGACCGTCCCGATTTACGGTACGGGATGGAGTTGGTTGAACTAACTGATGATTTGAGATCAACTGGTTTCAGCGTATTTGGCAATGCCATAAAAAATGGCGGGTGCGTTAAAGCCATTTGCTGCCGACAGGGATCGAGCTTGTCGAGATCTGCAATTGATGAGTTAACCGAAATGGTAAAAAAAGAAGGCGCCGGCGGATTGGCTTATATAGTTTACAATAATGAAGAATCCGCGAACCCTGTAAGCAAGCCCTCCCCTGGCGAGGGGAGGGTGCCCGAAGGGCAGGAGAGGTTTCGTTCCCCAATACTCAAATTTTTATCTGAGGACGAATTATCTGCCATTATTTCCAAAACTCACGCTGCTCCCGGTGACATTATTTTCTTTGGCGCGGACGACAGAAAAATCGTTAATAAAGTATTGGGCAAATTAAGAGACAAATTAGGCGACACATTCGGACTTAAAGACCCGTCTATTATGGCTTGGGCATGGATCACCGACTTCCCAATGTATGAATACAGCGACACGGAAAAGAAAGTTGATTTTATGCACAACCCTTTTTCTATGCCTCAAGGCGGACTAGAAGCGCTAAACAGCCAAGACCCGCTTACTATAAAAGCTTACCAATACGACATTATTGCGAACGGACTGGAACTCTCAAGCGGCGCCATAAGGAACTACAACCCCGACATAATGTACAAGGCCTTTGAAATTGTGGGCTATAATAAAGAAACAGTGGATGCCAAATTTGGAGCGATGATAAGAGCCTTTGAATACGGAGCGCCGCCGCACGGCGGTTTTGCCCCGGGAATTGACCGATTATTAATGCTACTTGAAAACGAACCGAACATAAGAGAAGTAATTGCCTTCCCCAAAAACGGCTCGGCCGAAGACGCCATGATGTCCGCCCCAAGCGAGGTGGAAGAAAAACAACTTAAGGAACTGCATATAAAATTGGACCTCCCTAAAAAGAAATTATAGCGGTCCATCCCGAGTGCATCCGAGGGATCAATTTGCCAAAAAAAATAAGTCTTATACGACATATCAGTCTTATACGACTTATTTGACCCATTTGTTCCATAATCCTAAAAATTAAACAAAATAATTCTCTACTAAATACTAAAAACACTAAACTACTAAACCAATTAATGTTGTTAGATTTAGTAGATTAGTACTCTTTCGTATTTAGTAGAAGCATTAGTATGAAAAAAATATCCAAAAAAACCTCCGCCAAAAGCTCTAAAGGGTATTTAGGCGGATCCGCTTTTGGCGGAAAAAAATTACAAAACCAAATCACCAAACTCCTAGACGCGGCAAAGGTTAAGTATAATGTTTTGGAACATAAGGTTGTTTATACAGCGCACGACGTGGGCCAAACAACCAAAAAGAAGCTTGGCGAAATTGCCAAGGTGGTTTTGGTAAAAGTTGATGGAAATTCCCGAGAGGATGACCCTCTCGCCGCGAGAGGGTCATCCTCTCTTTCGTGGGTGCTGATTGTGCTGCCTGCCGGCAAATACCTAGATTTGGCCGGAATTAAAAAGGCTTTAAAGGCCAAGAAAGTTTCCATTGCCAGTGAAAAAGATATTTTAAAGCACCTTAAAACAAAAGTGGGACTCCTGCACCCTTTTGGCAGTCAATATAAAATTCAGACGCTGCTCGACAAAGGCATGGCCAAAAGTAAAAAAATGATAGCCTCCGCCGGCTCTTTTACCCATAGCGTGGAATTGAGTTTAAAAGATTTTGAGCGGCTCACACAGCCAATAAAGGGAATGTTCGCCAAAAAAAACCGATGAACATATTTGTTAGTCCCTCCCTTAACCACTTTCCATTTGTCATCCCGGACGAGTGTCATACCTTCGGTAGATCTGCCGTAGGCATGACATCCGAGATCCGGGATCCAGCATGTCCCCTGTCTGTCATTCCGGTCTTTAGAGCCGGAATCCAGTATCCAAGTGATCAGATCCATGAAATACGAAAATCTGAAAACTTACTATGTTTATATTATGGCCAACAAAAGGAACGGCACCCTATACGTGGGCGTTACAAACGATTTAATAAAACGCGCTTGGCAACATAAAAATGACGCGGCCGATGGGTTCACAAAAAAATACAAATGCCATAATTTGGTATACTATGAACAGACTAATGAAGTAATGGCTGCGCTAGAAAAAGAAAAGCAACTAAAAAAATGGAAAAGGCAATGGAAATTGGAATTAATTGAAAGACAAAATCCAGAATGGAAAGATTTATATAACAAACTAATCTAATAATCTGGATCCCGCATCGGGGTGCGGGATGACAAACAAAAAAATCCCGCATCCGTGTTAATCCGTAATTTATCCGTGTCTATCCGTTTCTCCCATGCTTCATACCAAAGTCTCCCAATTCGAAGGCCCATTAGACCTCCTGCTCTCGCTCATAGAGCAAAGGCAGTTAGATATTACCACCATTGCCCTGGCCGAAGTTACGGAACAGTTTTTACTTCATATTAAGCAGCTGGATAAAATTGACCCCACGGTTTTAGCTGACTATTTATCCATTGCGGCAAAACTTTTGGTCATTAAGTCCAAAGCCATACTCCCCACTTTGGAACTGGAACCCGAAGAAGAGGATGCGGGTTTGGATTTGGAATCCAAACTTTTGCTCTATAAACAATTTAAAGAAGTCGCCAAGCATTTGCACAAGCTTGATAACCGCAGAAAACAAAGCTTTACGCGAATACTTTCTTTTGAAGAAAAAATAAGCTTCTTCCCCGACTCTTCCGTAAACCCCGAGGTATTGAATGCCAAAATTTTAAATGTGTTAAGGGGGCTAAAGGAGCTGGACAGCCTGCCAAAAGCTAAAATAAAAGAGGCTATAAGCATTCAGGAAAAAATTGACCACTTAAGAGACCATTTATCTAAACAGGTCGAGACCAAGCTTTCCGACTTACTCAAGACCGCGAAAAACAAATCGGAAATGATAATTACTTTTTTAGCCCTTTTAGAGCTAATTAAACAACGCATGTTCAGCGTAAACCAAGAAGCGCTTTTTACGGACATTGTCATTAGGCAATACGACAGCTCTCCCAATGAAACAAAGGTCCCGGATCCAAATGAACAGATCACAGTGGAACAAACTTCAAACCCACAGGCCACCATAAACTGGGACAGTGAGGACGCGGAAGAAGAATACGAAAAAGAAAGCGATGCTAATGAAGAAGAAAAAAATGAAGAAGAAATTGAATCTAAAACAACATGAATAAGTTGGCCATAGGAATTTTATTTATTTTATTTGGAAGTCTCTACGGCTTATTGGCAATAGACTCCGTTTATAGGCGCACCTTGGGATATTTAATACAGCACGGCTTAATTACACCGCCAGCGGGCAAGTCTTCGTCCACGCTATTTGGCCGTAAACCGACCATTATTTTATATAGTTTTGTCTTCATTATTATTGGCATATTTATATTATGGAACAGAAACATTTAAAAAGTTTACTGGAAAGCCTGCTGTTTGTTTCAAGCAAACCTTTAAGCGTAAAATATCTGACAAGCCTGTTAAATGAGCCGGAAGAGGATATTCAAAATGCATTGCAACAGCTTGCAAGCGACCGCCTGGAAATGGGTGTAATTGTTTTGGAAAGCAATGGAGAATACCAAATGGCTACCGCCGCGGCAAACTCCACCGCGGTAAAAAATTTCTTAAATGCCGATTTGCGGGAAAAACTTACCGACGCCACCGTTGAGGTCCTGGCTATAATCGCCTACCGCCAGCCTATTTCCAAAGCCGAAATAGAAGCCATTCGGGGGGTTAATTCCCAATATTCAGTCCGCCACCTGCTTATGCGAGGGCTTATAGAAAAAATTCCCAACCCTAACGACAGTCGGAGCGTTTACTATCAAACGAGTACTGAATTTTTGCAGCATATGGGCATAGCTTCGGTAAAAGATTTGCCGTCTTTTGAAGAATTGACCGCTCAAATAAAATTACCGGAAATCACTACTGCCGAAAGACCGGAAAGTCAAAATGCTGAATCGGATATTGGACAACCTACCCAAAATAATCCGCAGCAAAAAATATAAAAATGCCGTCCTTCATACGATTTTAACACAAAACGCCCCTGGTCTTTTAAGTCCAGGGGCGTTTAAAATAATCCGATTAAGGCTATTTTGGCAATTCCTCATAAGATTCTTTTGGACTGCCAGACTGCTCGGTTTTAAGTTCAACTTTCGCGCAACCGGCGGCAAAGAGGGCTAAAAGAGCTGCGACTGCAAATATTTTTTTCATACAAATATAATTCTTACTTTTCAAAAACCAATAATGCCGCGCCAATCGCGCCGGCGTGTTTTAATGATGAAAATATTACTTTAGGCATTTCTGTTTTATTTACCATATGCAATTTACATACTCGCATGGCTTCCGGCAAAAATTGCTTGCCATGGCTTAGAGCCACTCCCCCACCAAGAACCATTGCCTCTACGTCCAAGGTGTTAATTATATTTGCAAACAGCACGCCTAAAACCTTACCCATTCTTTCAAAGTCCTTTTTGTCGCGGGCTTTTTGAAAATAGTATTCGCTATCGTTTTTTAAGTCCGCCATCATGTGGCCAACCTCGCCGGCACTGCCATGACTTCCCCGATATAACTTACGGTCAATTACTATACCTCCCCCAATGCCGGTGCCCAAAGTAATACCCATAAAATTGCGGTAGGCTTTACCTTTGCCAAGCAAGCTTTCTGCCAAAGAAAAACAATTCGCGTCATTGTCCACAAAAACCTTATTTTTTGCAAAAGGCATATAACCACGAATATTTTCCCGCTCCAAATAATTTATATTTGGGCATATCTTAACCTTACCCGACTTACCGTCAACCACGCCCGCTATTCCCACGCCAACGGCACCTATATTCCTTCCCGTGGACAATAAATCCACGAGACGAATAATTGTTTTTTTAAAACCGTGCTTGTTTTTTGGCGTAGGAACTTGCAAACTCCTTACGACCGTTTTGTTTAACCAGACAATACCGGAAATTTTAGTTCCGCCTATGTCTAAGCCTATAACCGCTTGGGCCATAAAAATGTATTAATTTAAAATTACTCGCGTAAGTCCTATAAAATCTATACTGTACCTTACCTGCCTTCGGAAAAAAGCCTTTTAGCTTCATTGTAAAACTCCGGATGATTTTGATTTTTCATCCAATACCACCATTCTACACCCCAAAGGTACTGTTCTTCAAACCCGGTTTTTTGAGCTACTCGGACAATGGTCTTAAATTTTTCCAAACTCATTGTTTTAAATTGCTCGTCTATGCTGGTTTGGGTAATTCCCGAAGTTGTCCATGGCTCGGCTTCCAATTCGGCAATAATAATTTTTTTGCCCGGATGGAGCACCCTAACATAACCCGCCTTAAGACGGTAAAACCAGGAAGGAATATAATTTGTCCAATAACGTTTCAAAACGTCCGAATATACGTAACGGTAGAGAGTGGTGCCAAAAACATCACCCCTTTTGGAAGCGGATAGCCAGCTGGAAAGCTCACCACTGTCCGTAATTAGTACCGGCCTTACGGGATCTAGCTTTTTTACCAGCGCAATTTCGGAGTCAAACAATTCAGGATCGAGCTTGGGACAAATACCGAAAGAACTTAAAAACGGCTCGTTTTCAATTTGCCAATACTTTATTGCCGGACTGTCCTTATAACGGCGCACCACGGCTTCTACATATGACAGCAAAGCATTTTGCCTGGCCTCTTGAGGCAACTTTGTCGCCCATTCCGGTTCGTGACATTCCGGCCATCTGGGAAGCCTGCGCCCTACGGCCAATATTATACCCACATCTCGCTTCTCTGCTTCCCGCACCTGAAAATCAAGTTCGTCAAAATTGTACTCATCATCCTGCGACTCCAACCTATTCCAATAGGCGGATACTCGGACAACTTTAACATTCAAATTTTCCATCATGTCCACATATACATACTGCCAATCCAGGCCCAAATTTTGAGCATAAGGAACGCTAAAGGTTACCCCGTATGTGAACTCCTTGGCTTTTTTCCCCGCGTTTAATGTTAGCAAATATGCCAAAACAAACAACAGGACAATTACGATTATAATAGTTTTAAATTTTTTTGAATGCATTTTATAAAAATGTAAATTTTAACACCTGGGACTTATTCCAGCAATCTGACTTTGCCGGTTAATGAGTAATGCAAGCGCGTAAATCCTAAGCCTATAATTTTATAAACAAAATTGCCGTCCCAATAAATACCAGCACTAGCCCAGCCAATTTTTGTTTTAAAGTATGGCTGTTTATGTCTTCCTCCAGAATATGCCGATACTTTTTAGTAAGAAAAATTGCCACAGCAAAAATAATAGCGTACCTAATGCCTTGCAAGGAGCTAAAAATGGAAATTTTACCGGTAGCCAGCAAATAACTGCTAAGTACAAATGCCGAACCACCAAGCACTTGTTTTAGAACAAAAAGCCAGGAAGTCTGTTTGGGGTTTTTTACCTTTAGTCCCAAATGAAATTGCGCTCGAATTTGGGGTACTAGCAAAAAAAGAGCTACAAAAACAGCCGCTCCCACACGGTTCCACATAAGCGTGTTTAATACATGGCCGTCTTTTGCGGCAAACTGCCAAACCACGGCATGAATGCTGAAAACCGCAGCGGCGGCAATTTTTAAACCCACGTGTTTGCCCACAAAATCCCGTTTGTATGCAATAAGCAGAGCTCCTGGGACAAGTAAAAATATAGCCGCGGCTTCATTGCTGAGCAGTACGTTTATGTTTAACAGCAATCCAAGCAATACGTCGAATATTGGCACTATGCCAAAAATAAACGGAATAACCCGGGAAACTTCCCCTTCGGAGAGCGCCTTAAAAAACAAATAGTAGGCTAAGGCAAACAATGCTCCGGAAAACATACTAATACCAATATTTTCCAAAGTCGCCGACGCGTACACCCATGGCCAGGCCACGAGCATAATCAGGCCGCTTACCATAGTAAGAAACGTGTAAGTATAGGGCAGCAGTTTTTTGCCGCTAATTAGAAACTTGTCCAATATATCTACAGCCGCGACTATGGCAAAATGGAAAACAGAAAGAAAAATAAACATGGGTTTATATAATTCACGAACTCACAAATTTACACGAAAATCACGAACTCAATTTAAATATGATTACTCTAATGCACACTTTTGCAATTTCTTTTCTAATACACAATTTATGTCATAAACTTCGTGTTATTTGTGATCATTCGTGTATTCGTGGATAATTAAATTTCCAAACAATTGTTTTTGCAGACTTCCGCGTAAGCTAGGGCGCTGGGACGGATTTTACGTCTAAGCAAGTCTTCCCTGTCAATTTCAATTAACCCAAATCTGGGCGAAAAACCCTGGTGCCATTCAAAATTATCTATCAGCGACCAGTACAAATAACCCCTTACATCCGCGCCCTGGCTTATGGCCTTATGAATTTGGCACAAATGCTCCTTAATAAACTTTTCCCGTTTATTGTCACGCGCATCGGCAATACCGTTTTCCGTAATATATATTGGCTTGTTGAATTTTTTTAAAAAAATTAGCAATCTGCCCAAACCTTCCGGGTGGATCCCCCATCCTAAATCGCTCACCTCGTGCCCGCTGTGACTATGGTTTCTCCTCCCGAACCAGCCTATGTGCAAATGGTTATAATAATTCATACCAATAAAATCGCTGGCAGCAATTGTTCTCTTTAAAATATATTCATTTGCCAAGTAATGAACAATGTGGGTAAGCGGCTCGCTAAAAATGCTAGCGGGTTGGACGTCAGATAAATGATAAGCCATGCTCACCGGCTTGTTACCATAAAATTTAATCTTGGGCGAAGAAAGATTATGGGCTAAGAGTAAATTTTTTATTACCTTAAATGTTTTAATAAGGCTTTTTTGCTGCGGAGGAAAAATTCCCAGCAAATACGAATGTGTGGAATGTATTTCCGGCTCGTTTATGGTTATCCAAAAATCCACATATTCGTAAAGGCGCTTTGCGCACGCTTCGGCATAGCGGACAAAATGTTGCACATTCTCTTTTTTTTCAAAACCGCCTTTGTTAGAAAACCACAATGGGTTGGTAAAATGGTGCAAGGTCACAAAAGTCTTAAGGCCGTGGTATTTGGCGGATTGCAAAACTTTTTCATAATGGTCAAAAGCTTGTTCGTCAAACACTCCTTCTTTTGGCTCTATTCTCGCCCATTCTATGGACAGACGAGTGGAATTGTGACCAAGCTCCTTGGCCAAACTAAAATCTTCATCGTACCTATTGTACGAATCGCAGGCAATGCCGCTTTTAAAATCTTCTGGGTTCTTGCCTTTTGCAATAAGCTCGTTTGCCCGCTTTGCGCTGTTTTCCCAAGCCCACCAATCGCTGTTTTTATTATTGCCCTCTATTTGATGCGCGGATGTAGCCGCGCCCCACAGGAATCCGTTTGGAAAACTTAACGTTTTCTTCATATGCTTTTGGAAATTTTACCTTGCCAAAAATACTAGGCATAAACCGGCTGACAAAGTAAGATTGTTTTTGTTTCAAAAAATGATTTTACCTATAAATTATAGCATAAAACCAAGAAAAAGGCATTTGCCAATTACGTGAATCCAAAAATCGCTGTCATCCCGGAATTTTTAGGGCTGTAAAAATATCCGGGATCCAGAAGTTAGTTTAAATACTGGATCCCGGGTCTTCGCCTTCGCCTCAAACTAATCAAAAATAACGTTTTATATCTAGAAAGCTTCGGCGGACAAGTCGGATGTACCTGTTTTCCGATGAGGCAGGCTCGCCCGGGATGACACAGGACCCGACCCCGCAGCAAATTGCGAGGAATTCGTGAAATTAAAAATACCCCCAAATGCCTTAAAGCTCTTTTGGGGGCATTAAATTTACAATGTTTATCTAGAACCAATTTTAACAACTTTTTCACAGTGCTGCAGGACTGTCCACCTAAGCTGCTGCGACCATTCAACCTCCTTGGTATGTGGCACAACTAAAGTGTAGAACCTGCTTGGGTCTGGAATTGGCCTGCGCGCGCCACGAAATTTAAATTCCTCCGTAAAATATGACAATTCGGTTTCAATAACCCCGACTTTGGAGTTTGCCGCGTGAATAACGGTTTTTTTGGAAGTTACAAATCCCACATGCCCTACACCTTCACTCCGATTGTGCCAATAGTAGCTTTTAACTCCGGAAGTGAATATTAAATCCCCTCCCTTAACATCTTCCGCGTCCGTACAATAAGTAATGTAATCCCTCTGGTCTATGGAATGGCGGGGCAACCAAACGCCTTTTTGGGAATACAACCACTTAACAAATGACGAGCAATCCACCGTCTCTGGGGCCAACTTTGGATCGGCACCTCTTTTGTAACTGGAAACGCCCACGCAGCCATAAGCCAATTCTTCAATGTTTACGTCTATGGCCGCAAAGCCTTCACCTGTTAATATATGCATGGCTTCTACGTCATTTATACCTATAAGCCCCAAACTAGTAAAATCCACGGCACACAAATTTCCTACGGATCTGTAAATCATTCCCAACCTCCTTATTTTCCGGCATAAC
>CAZPRQ010000037.1:0-11945 GCA_964589415.1 uncultured Candidatus Saccharibacteria bacterium | reverse complement strand
GCACCTGTCTGCCGACGAGGCAGGCTCGCCCGGGATGACATATGGGAGGGTTTTTGGACACACGTTAAAAAAGGCTTGATTTTTTAGCCAAAATATGATATAGTGAGATTCTTGGGGATGACGGATTTTGACAGTTCTTTGACACCTTTCCATATGCAAGACGAGCCAGCCTGTAGCCTCGCAAATCCCACGGGCATCGATAAATGCTATCGAAACATCTTGGAACAAAGTCGTAGCGGCCTTTAAACAGGCTGACATGGCTTTTGCTCCTGTTGCTGCTTAATACAAGTAACAACACTTACCCCGTAGCCCTCCCTGGCCGCGGACCAGTAAGCTAATTTAGGGATGCAATCCTTTTGGTTGATTTACCCAAAAGGCCCAAGGCAACGTAAATCACCTTCTGTAGTAAGTTGCCCCGACGCTTCTACAGAAGCTTACGTCGGGGCTAATCTTGTGAATAATGAGAAGGTAGATACGGGCTGGACCCGGGTTTAACTCCCGGCATCTCCACCAGCCTTCGCCAAGGCTTCGGCTGGCTTCGCCAGTAAGAAGACTTGAACGCGAAGGCTAGCGCGCCGAAATCTGATGAAGGCGGGCACCATAAAACACACATATACAAGGTTTCGCCAAGGCTTCGGCTGGCTTCGCCGGCTGAAGGTTTATTGCGAAGTTGGACGGCAATAAAATAAAAATATGTTTTACGTTTATTTAATTCAGAGTATTAATTTCCCTAGAGAACACTATGTAGGTTTCTCGGAAGATTTGAAGACTAGAATAAAAGATCACAATGTTGGAAAGTCTACCCATACCAACAAATTCAGACCTTGGAAACTTATTGTTTACTTTGCTTTTAAAGACATTCTAACTGCAAAGGATTTTGAAAACTACCTTAAAACAGGCTCAGGAAGGGCATTCCTGAAAAAACATTTTCTTAAGTAACCATCCATCTTTTTTTGGGGGTTACATATTACTCCAACAAATTTACATACTGGCAAGGATGCCAAATGGACTAAAGAAAGACGTCCTGTGCAGTTAGTGTATTTTAAAATTTATGTTTCTATACTAAAGACAAGATTCCGAGATCTACAAATTAAAGGTTGGACAAAGAAGAAAAAAGGAAATTTGATATTTGGCAAATGGAAAAAACAATAACCGCAGTTTTGCGGTTTTTAATTATGTCAAAAGTCAAGACTTGACCTCCTTCCTTGACCCCCTTCCTTCATATCAACTTTTTACCCCCTATTCATGTTATTAGAAACAAAAAGAAAGCCCGGCCAGACGCGAAGTCCAGCCGGGTTTTGTTGTTAGTTGTTCGGGTTACTCGAATCGCAAGTAGCCCGTGAGTGTGCAAAGCAGCGTGGGTCGCAGTTCCCGGATGGGCTCGGTTGCATGAACTTTGAGGCAGAAACGCTTCTTACCCTTCATGCCCTCACTGAGCCGAAACAGGCATTCGAGGTCAGGATTGAACTTGCCGACCTTGTCATGAGTCGGCTCCGTCGGGACCGGCGTTAAGGCCATGACTTGGACATTCTCGATACCGTCGCCCAGGAAAGTGACTTCCAGACCTTTGACTAAATCCTGCGCGCGCTGGTCGTTCCGAGGTTCTTGAATGTTTTTCATCCGAACGCCGACTACTACCGAAGACGGAATCGTTAACCGTTCGTAAGCATGGTGGTAGGGTTCGGGCGGCGGAATCTCTTGGAATCCGAGTTTGTAAGCCGCAGAGCCGATGAGAACACGAAAGATGTCGTGCTGGTCAATCTCTTCCTTCCGGCGTCCCATCAGGAATTCGATGCACTGCTCAAGAAAAGCGTCGTGCTGAACTACGTCGAGCTTCTTCCAAAGCAGTCGTGGGTGTTTGAGAGGGCGGATGAGGGGAACCTCGTTGAACTCCTGGTACGTTCCCCGCAGTTGTGTCAGGCGTGGAATCACGGACGTGTCGCCGGCTTCACATATAATCTGCAAAGCGCGGCGGACGACATTCCAGTCCTTCTCCTGAAATTCAGCGGTGGTCAGCCGGCCGAGGCACTTGTCGAGAAACGGATGTAGGCTGGGAATTTCCCAGTAGAGATAATCATTCGCTTTCAGCAAGCAGGAGCATACTTCCTTGGAAAAAATCTCCAAAGTTGAAGTCCCACCCGCAAAGCGGTCATCCATCGCGAGGGCAAGCGCCGCGTTTACTGTCTTGGCCAGCGAGATTTTAGAATGCGCAAAATGGAAGACCCAGACATTGAGGAGCTTGGTTATCATCTGAGTATCCGCCATCCTGCTGTGTGTCCTCATGAGGAACTCCAACCACTCCGGTGCCCATTCCAGCAGTCGGGAAAGATACTCTCCGTTCCCGGCAATCTGGTCCAGGCAACGCATACGGCTTTCCGTAATGGGGATGTTTTCGAACGCAGCAAACGGGTTATCCCGCCACATCATCTTGAGTTCGTCGTCGGTGATAGTGGGCAGTTTGACCTTTTCTTCGGTTGTTGTTTGCACAACTTCCTCCTTAGGCCTTGTTAGGCCCGCATGTTTTGCCATTTGGCAATGGCAGGCTTATTGTCGCATAACTGTCTTGCTTTTTCAAGGGGTTGTACAGTTAACATTAAGGGGTTACAAATTGGTATACTGAGAGGTTACACATGTTAACTACTAATTAAACTTTATGCAAAACGCCAAAGTGCCCAAATCCTTAAGATTCCAGATGTACCGGCTTGTAGAGGTAAAACACAAATCAGTTAAAGAGGTCTGCGAGGACTTCGGAGTGTCGAGGAAAAATTACTACAAGTGGTATGGGAAAGATCATGGCCATAAAAAAATTAAACGATGGTTTAGACAAAGGTCATCTTCGTAGACAACTTTTGAATATCATTTTAACCAGGGACTTGTCACCGATGTATCTGTCTAGTACATAGGTTTGACAAAGATAAAAAGAAAAAGAAATGGTATACATTCAAGTTACGAAAGTATACTATTTTTCGTATTCATTAGAAAGAATTGGAGGCAACAATGGAGGCACTGTCGGCTCTTCGAATCGTGATTGAGTTGACGTCTTTTCCAGAAGTGTTGGATGGTCAGAAAGTCATCGGGATGAAGCTCGGCGACGAAGAGTATATGATGCTGCTGGTCAAGGCAAACCCGATGGCGTACCAGATGGTCACGGATGCAATTCCGAGCCATTTCGGAACCAACGCTATCACAGGTATGGCTTTCGACTACAACGCCAGCCTGAAACAGGGACATCTCGTAACTCACCCCGACCCCAAAGCGACGGGTGTGTCTACGTCAAGGCGGCGGACTTCAAGAAGGTGCGAGACATCTTCAACAAGTAACACAAACTCGGTGCAAGAATCAGAAGACGGGGCGGCGCAAGTCGTCCCGTTCTTTTTGTTTAACTACTCCTATGTAATACTCGTAGGAGTATTTTTAATTGGAATTATTTAGGTTTTCGTAATATTTTATTAGGCCGTACATCCTCATCAGCGAGTCGTATACAAAGATCATCTTCGTATACTGCTTTATTTAAGGCAAAATGATATACTGTACGTGTATGAAAAAACTTTTTTTAACGTCTACATTTTCTAGGGTGGGGGAGTTATTGCGGCCATTACTACCGGAAGATTTTAAAAATTTTACCGTCGCTTTTATAAATACTGCCGCAAACCCCTACGAGACCAAAACTTGGCTTAATGAGGATAGGGACAAACTTGTCCAAATGGGATTTAAGGTTTTTGATTTGGATATAGAAGGTAAAACAATAGATGAATTAAAAAAATTGTTCAGCTCCTGCAATATTATTTTTGTTTCCGGTGGAAATACTTTTTATTTACTAGACCAAGCCAAAAAAAGTGGGTTTCTAAACATTGTTCCGGGTTTGGTAAATGAAGGAAAAATATATATAGGTTCAAGCGCGGGAAGCTATTTGGCCTGTCCCACAATAGAAGTAGCTAACTGGAAGCATCAGGATAGAAATGTAGTTGGAATTACGGATTTTACCGCCTTGGGACTGACAAATTTTTTAATGTCGGTTCATTACAAACCGGAATATAACGATGTTTTAAGAGAAGGAATTTTACAAGCGAAATACCCGGTAAAAATACTAACCGATGACCAAGCGGTTATTGTGCAAGACGAAGTTGTAAAGCTTGTTGGTATAGGTGAAGAAATTAACTTAAGCTAGAGAGTTTAGTTTATACAAATATCATCTTCGTATATAAAAATAAAAAACCCGCGGTGCCGAAGCGCCGCGGGGAATGGAGTCATACCATGTCTAGGCCGGTTTGAGCAAGGCGCCAGACATTTCTCGAGCTCCTCTCGAAGATTGGATGGTCACCAGTTGTGGGTGACCGGTCTGGTTGAGTGCGAAGACCCTGCAGTTGTCGTAGTGTTGATCGTCATCATCCCTACAACCACAATTGCAAGCCGTAGAAACGTCCTCGACCTTGTTCACCGTGTAGACTTCATCCTCCGGAGATGATTGCCCCGGGGAGAAATATGTGGGAGAGTTGGGTTCGACGAGCCGAACTTGCTGACCTAAACTGAACGTGTGCTGCATTTATCCCCCCTTATCTTTATAAACTGTCTGCCTCTGCGGCGATGCGATCCAGGTCATGCCTTAGATTTCGCATAACAATCTCGGCTGTCGCACGGCCTTGGCTGGCTTCCACAATTTCTTGCGCAGCCTTGCTGACTGCCAGCAATGTGACCTTCGGCTTTGGAACATCGTCTTTTTGAGCGTAGGCGACCCACATGCCCATCGTTTCAATCGACTCCTTGATGCCATCTCTACCATCGTAGAAGATGACGTAGCCCGTGCCGCCTCCCTCATTGCAAGCCGCAAGCACTACGTGCCTGCGACTTGCAATGAGCATGGCCGATGCCGCGCGTCCTTCGGCGGAGTCCAGAAAGTTTGCAAGGGCGGTGGTAATTTCTTCCACACTGTTTCCTTGGGTTCCCGCTTTTAGCACCGCCGGCACAAGAGCGGGCGGGGTAGGGACAGGCTGTTTTGCCTGATATTTCGCCGCCGCCTCCAACCATTTTTGCTCTGACATTTTTCTAACCTCCAACTTTGTTTGAAAATTCATCTAAAAAGATGAGGGTTTTAACCCTTCCAAATCCACAATCCGCCATTTGGCCGAATTTATGAACCCTTGTTTTTGCCAGGTCGCCGATGAGGCAACCCAGGTCGCCTAGATGAGACGCAGGTCGTCGATGAGATGACCCTGGTCGCCGATGAGGCGACTTGGAAGGATGGCGGAGCGCCGGTAAGCGCTCCGCTGAGAGTTGTTAGGATTCATTTATTCCGAGGAATCTGCCCGGGTACCACTGCCTAAGCCCCTTGAATTGATGGTTGCAGTAACACTCAATCAAACTGCGATTAAGTGTCCTTTAGAACCCGTTTAGAAAATGGATTCAAAAGGTTTATAAAATACCCATTATTAAAGCATTTTCTGGCTTGCTTGTCAACACACTTTTTCGCCGCCTAAAGGACTCGGACGAAAGAAAATTTTATATTTAGAAAGTGGACTAAAATACGTAGTTAAACACGTATTTTTTGTTTGCCACAAATAAGTGTTTTGGGAGACTATATGACTATGGTAAAACTATCTCTTTTAAACAAGCTAGATTTAGTTTATAATCTATTTATAAACTTAAATCATATGTCTATGCTTGGGCCTGATCAATCTTTTTCTTTTACTGAGGGTAAAAAGAAGGAGAGTATAAGAGAAAGGAAAGAAATCAAAGCGCCAGCCGGTTTTGTTAGTGTTTATCATGAGACTACGGCAGCGGCTATACCAACAATAGATTCAAATGGCCTTAGGCATGGATCAGAAAAAAATATGTCTGGTGCCGAGGCTATGGATAAACGTAACCAGATGATAGATAAATATCGGCCTGAACATTTGATTAGACTTGGTATTAGCCGAAATAATCTTTTTGCTTATCCATATTTGCAATATGGGCATGGTTTAATGGGAGCTGATCTGCGTCATGTGGGACTTCATAAATCTGAAGCAGGCTTACGCATGATGTACGGCGGAGACATGTTTGAGCGCATGAGTTCTTTTTGGTTAGAAGATCACGGAATAAAGACAGAGGACGAGTTAATAGCTAAACTTCAGGACCCAAAATTCCAAAGAGAATTACATCCTGAGGGAGAAATTTTAGAATTTAAAGTTGATCCCAAGACAAGTTATGTAGGGGACATGGAATACATAACTAGAATTTACGACAATATGCAGCGATTTAGATTTTCGGAAGATGAAGAAGTGGCATATCAGGCAAAACAATATTGGGAAGGTGTGGTAAGTTTAGAAGATTTTCTAAAATGGTATAAAAAACCTGAGTATGCTGAAGATGGTAATAATTATGAGAATCCTGAACAATTTAAGCAAGAGCCATTTGGTGGTTGGTCTTTTCAGCTCTTAAAGGGTGCCCCTGAAGGACTCCCAGAACAAATCCAAATTCCAGAAATAATGATTCCTCAAGATATACCCCAAGAGCATATTAGAATGTTGGAGTAATGATCCTTTCAATAGAGAGTTTTGTTAATTTACAAAGATCATTTTCGTATACTTCGTATAAAAGGAATTAAGTTCGTAGGAAGTTTTACTAATAATAAAGCGCCGTATCCGTACAAGTACGGGAATCGGCGCTATTTCTAACTGTCTTTCTGCGTTATATAATTAAATACCGTGTCCGCAAGCAGCGTGCTTGCAATTTGTCCCCAAAGCTGACCCAACAGAAAGGTGAGACTAAGGTACAAAAACAGGCGCAACGGCGTGTCTACGCATTCGGCTTTTATTGCCGTTTTAATTAGCGCGCATGAGCTGCTGCCCGCGACCTTCCAGATTATACCGGCTAAGCCCACCCCGCGTGCCGGCTTTCCATTTGCCATCTCCAGTGGTATCTGGCTTCCGCGGCCCAGAGCCCAAGATACTCAATATTGTCTACGACGGTGTTAATTAGCACAGAGAAGCTCTCCATGCTCCACCATGTTATAGCAAAGACTGTGGCGGGACACAGTATGGCATTTTGCGCCACTGCTTTAAAAAAAGCTCTGCCGGTCTTTTTGAGAACGGCTTTCATAAAGCCTCCTACTCTGTTCAATTTTCACTTACCTGTCTTTTTCAAGTCGCCTCATCGGCGACCGGGGTCGCATCATGGACGACCTGTGTAAAAAAGACTGGAAGTGAGTTAATTTATTATAACAGCAAATAGACTATTTGTTTATATTTATGCCGAAAATCCCTTTCCTCATAAAAGAGGTGTTGACAAATATGCATGCTTGGACTATACTTTACTTGACTAAAGCACTTTACTTTAGTAAAGTAAAATATATGCAAGAAAAATGGGACAATTCAACAACAGAAGATCTATTTAAGGCCATACTGGCCTTAAAAGACATAAAGGAAGGCAAGCGATTTTTTCGCGATCTTTTAACAGAGGCGGAGCTCGTTGAATTTGCCAACCGCTGGAAAGCTGCGCGAATGCTGGACAGGCGCGCCCCGTATTCCGAAATTTCCAAAAAAACCGGTTTAAGCTCCACCACTATTGCTCGCATTTCCAAATGGCTAAACGGCGGCAAAGGCGGTTATAAACTAATGCTATCAAGACTGCAAAATTTATGAAAAAGAATTTAAAGAAACTTCAAATTGGCGTTATTGGTTCGGCGGGTTTGGATGATTACATGGGAGCTGCAGGCGCCACCGGAAAAATGCAGAAGCAAGCCGAGCTTGTCGGGTCTTTTCTGGCGAAAAACGGAGCTATTGTGGTTACCGGCGGTAAAATCGGCATTATGGAATACGCGGCCAAAGGCGCTAAAAAGTACAAAGGTACGACCATAGGCGTAGTAAAAGGGATAAAAAGGTTCACTTCCAATAAATATACTGACGTGGAAGTTGTTAGCGGCATGGAAGCTGACGGTTTTGACGAGTTTTTGTTGGTAACCATGTGCGATGCCTTAATTGTTATTGGCGGCGGCGCGGGGACATTGGAAGAAATTGCCATAGCTTACCGCAACAATAAACCTATAATCGTTTTGGAAGGTAGTGGCGGATGGGGGGAAAAATTAAAGAACAGCTATTTGGACGAAAGAAACAGGGTAAAAATTTTAACAGTTAAAAGTGCCCGCGAAGCGGTTTTCCAGGCCATGAAATTAGCAAAAACATATGCCAAATAATTTTATAGGTTTTAACATTCATCATTGCGCTAACCTCTTGTAAGAAGAGATTGGCAGTGTTTGATTTTTTATTAACACCACCAACCCCTTCTTGGAAGGGGTTTTTCCTTTTTCCGGGAAATTTTAGAAGGAGGGTTAATGGAATGGAAAAGTACCTTTTGTTTGACGTAACGGGATGGTACAGGACAGGGCTATACAGGGAGCTTAAAGCTTTGGGACTTTGTGTCCTCATGTCGGGAGAGTTGACGCGAAACTTGCTTTATTGGGACGGCTGGAGAAATTTTGACCGTGAAAAAACGCTTTTGGTTTTTCCGGGCAACGGCGCGTCTATTGTTAAAGATTATTTGGCGGAATGCTGCCCCAGCTGGTTAAGCCAATGGCTATGGAAAGCCTCGGTGCCGGCAAAACGACTCTGGACGCCTGGCAACTATCCTGTTGCGGTGGCAGGGAGGATAAATCCCGGAGTTTTGGTTGGTATTAAGGACGTGGTTATAATTGACGACGTTATTTCATCCGGAGAAACCTGCCGGAAAATTCTGGAACTTAACCAAGCGTTCATACCCGGCGCCCGCTGGCACGCGGCAGCCTGGGTTTTGCAGCGCTCGGCAAAACTAAAGGGTTTTTGCGGCTTGTTTTCCCCTGTGGAGGTGGGCACGGATAAAAGCAAAGCTCCGGTAAATTCGCTCTCAACCTTACTTGAGTGTTCGGATATTGCTCAAAGTTATGCTGTTAGGAATTTTGACAATCCCGAAGATTTATTGAGCAGCTTGCGAAATCCGGATAATTTTTTACCTCCGGTCAATAGCGGGGATTTCGACAACCACTGCGTTTGAGAAGGAAGCAAAGGTGCTTAAACGGCAGCCAATTTATTTTGGCTGCTTTTTTTTGCGAAGAAAAAATAACTCGCTTTATTACGCGACAGCGGTAATTGGTATAAAAAAAGAGCCGGCCAAGCTCTTTATTCGCCCGTTTATATGAGCTTGAACGACCCTTTGCAATAGTTTATGCGTCGTCGAGGCAAGCGTAGCACATGCCGACTTCTTCACTGCCGCTGCATTTTAGGCACGCGCCGCAGCCGCAAAATTTATTTCCTCCGCAAGTACTACACTTCTTTTTTTCCGGGTTGCTTGCCTGAGCGCCGTTTTCGACCTTGGCTTTCTGTCCTAAGGTATTGTTTTCAGACATATGTGGATCCTCCTTTTAAATAGGCTCTGCTATTTAGACTTCAAGGTAAGTTAATAATATTAAAATTTCAAATTAATTACAAACCAAAAGTGATATAAAAACCCGAGGCCAAAAGGTCTCGGGTGACTGCTTGTCGCTCGCCTGCCGACAGGCAGGGCAGGCAACTTTATATTCCGCCCATGCGGTTATAAGTTGCCGTGGGTGGGGGAAGCGGTTCGCGGTTACTATGCAAACGATTTGCATCGTACTCGCTAACCATAAGTAGCTTTTTGGCCTCTCTTCCGTTTTTTATTACTCGCACCAGCGAGTGCCGCCAGCGGAACCAGAACTTTTGGTAGATAACTTCAAGCGGCGGGATTTTGCCGTCGGGTGAATTGAAAGTGAAGCGGTCGAGTTCATTTGGAATGCAAATTTTCCGCTGCCAGAAAACCGAAGGGTCGTCGTAGCGCGCAATCGTTCCGTCCTCCATGGCTACAATTACCACGTCGGCGTGGATAATCTGGTCGCCGTTAATGTTCCGGGCGCAGGCCCGGTCGTAATCCCTAACTGCTTGATTCAGCGTCTCGGCAATTGCTTGCTCCAGACGATTGTAAAGAAAGTCAAACCCGCCGTAATCCTGCCACGGAAATGGCCGCAACCGAATACTTGTGGCGGTTTCGGTAAACTGCCGGGCAACGTCATCGGCTTTGATTCCCAGGAAGACATATTCCGGGTCGGCTTTTCTTGGGGGATAAAACTTCACCATGTAGCCGGATCCCAGGCGGAAAGATTTGATCACCACGTCGTCAATGACCTGGAAAAACAACCCGACAGGTGTGTCATCATTCGTGTCGACAGGCGGAAGGTGAGGCTCGATTATGGGTCCCATATTTTGCCTCTCTTCCTTGGTAAAAATCTGGGAACTGACCTGTCCCCATTTTTCCACCAACGCTTTGAGTTCGTCGAGTCCTTTTGGCAGGGTAGTTAAATACGACGCGATATCGTACCGGCCGAATCGTTCCTCTACCATTTGGTCGGCGAAACGGTTTCTTCTGAATTCCTCTGACATACCTTCCTCCTATGGAAAGCTGGTGCCATTGAAGTATTACTTCAACAGCGGTTTGTAAGTAAAACCATCTGAAAAATTCTTTGATCCTGTCATTCGACAGGACTGATGGCGGGTTTTACCCCTTCCAAATCCACAATCCGCTAACTGGCGGAATTATGAACCCGTGTTTTCGCTAGGTCGCCGATGAGGCGACTTGGAAGAGGTGCGCACAGTTCGAATTTATTCGAACCGTGCGCGGTAAACCTTGTCTTTACTTGAGCGCGTCGAGCGCTGTAGCGGTGAGTAGGGGGCCCATTATCTGGGCCAACTCCGTCCTTATTTTCCGAGAAAGAGTTGTTGGCAGGAGTACGTGCTCTTGCCCGTCCACAATCAGGGCTGTGGCCAAGACCGCGTTATGTATTTCTACACCCTTGACCTGCACTTTTGGTCTTTCTCCGAGAAAAAACGGAGGTTGGCAGGCGAGGTCGATCGCGTCCATTACTTCCAGAGGGTAGATACTGTCGGGCAGTCTATAATTCTGGGTTCGAAATTTCAACAGTGCCCGGTGGCAGTTGGGCCATGTTGGATTTTTGTCCGGCCCACTCCTTTGTGTGAAGTCCAGATACTGTTGGACTATAGGGGAAAACACGGCACGGACAAAAGCAGTGCTGGGAATAAGTACCCGCATGGCTGTTTTGCCTTCAGATTCCAACAGCAGCCCAGCACCGGCTTCTGTTTTAGATATTTGTTCACGGAGCAACTTTTGGATGCTGAGTTGTGACCCACCTAAGAAAACGGATCCTCGTAACTCCAGATTGGTGTTGCTGCCATATGCGTGCTCCACCCGGAATGGCTTCCACATCCTGTCACCTCGGATAAGGGGTTCATCTACCTTCATATGGGAAAGTTGCAATTTGGGTATTTCTTCGTAGAGTTGCTGGAGTCGTGCACTATATTTTTTGTCCGCTTCCCGCTGCCGCTCCACTTTTTGGATGGCGTCTTCGATTGACGGAATGTGAGATACCACTTTCACTCCGAAAATGAGCAGCGCCGCTATACCTATTAACAGGTTTATCCACCCGTTGGGCCCAATGCCGGAGTACCGCATGGCAACGGTAACGGCTGCACAGGCAAGCGCGATTACCAAACCCATTTTGAACGCGTACCATATGCAAGCATAGACGCGATTCTGTTTGATCACCGCGATTTCTTCATCGAACTCGTCGTTGATGAAGTTGTTGAAGTTGTTATTGGTTGGCATTGTAGCCTCCTTGTTGGTTTTTGTCCCTTTATTGTTTAAGGAACTCTAAACTATAACATAAGCTTACTACCGGTGTAAACAGCAATTATTGTTAACCTAACAAGGGGAATCCTTGCGCTGCGCAAAGATTCCCCTTGTTTATTTCCCTTGTTTAATTTGACAATTGTTACAGGGACGTATAAATATATAAGTTATATGGAGCCAACGCACGAAAATATAAATAATTTAAGACAAGCGCTGTTAGATTTGCATAAACTGCTTTTAAATTACCAGCAGCGTTTGTATGAAGAAAAACACGGGCC
>CAZPRQ010000036.1:0-12133 GCA_964589415.1 uncultured Candidatus Saccharibacteria bacterium | reverse complement strand
ATAAAAGTTTGCAAAAAAGTAACCCGGGACTTTACGCCAAATATAGAAATTACCCGGGGTATATAGTGTTAACGCTTAAATATTTATAACCATAAATTTTTTTATGTCCGTACACATTACCTATTTTGTACATGGAACCACTAAAGACAACGAAGCCGGCATTTCTTCCGGGTGGAAAGACGTGGAGCTTTCGGAGTTGGGGCGGCGGCAGTCAAAAGAATTAGCCGAGCTGACAAAAGACAAACACTTCGACGCGGTGTTTTGTTCAGACCTTAAGCGCGCCAAAGACTCCGCCACCATTGCCTGGGGCAATAAGTATAAAATAATTCCTGACCAAAGGCTGCGAGAATGCAATTATGGCAAATTTAATGGCGCTCCTTCCGAAGTGGTTGAACCTATGCAAGAAAAGGAGTGCATTTACGACAAATTTCCCGAAGGAGAAAGTTACGAAGATGTAAAAGGAAGAATGGTTAACTTTTTGGAATTTTTAAGACAAAATTATTCCGGCAAGCGCGTGGCTATTGTGGCCCATAAAGCGCCGCAGTTGGCTTTGGACGTTTTGCTTAAAGGTTTTAGCTGGCAAGAAGCTTTGGCTGGGGATTGGCGTAAAACAAAATCTTGGCAGCCGGGATGGGAGTATGAGCTGGCATAATGCGGTTTGAATGTTTATCATGCCCGGGACTTTACTTCTTAGGCCGGCTCAAATTGCCCTAACAATAACTCGTATTTCTAATACAAAATTTCCTGCGGCTGGGGGTGTGATTTTGGCATTTTAATTATTGCAAAAATACCGTAAAAGATATTTTATATCGGGCAAAGTCCTGATATAATGTGAATAGTAAGAGTACAAAAATGAAACAAAATGGTTTTACGCTAATTGAACTTTTGGTGGTTATTTCTATTATTGGCTTGTTGGCCAGCGTGGTTTTGGTAAGCCTAAACAATGCCAGACATAAAGCTCGCTATACAAAGGCTGTTGGCGATATGGCCCAAATAGGCAAAGCAGTCGAGCAGTATAACGTAGCTTCCGTTACCGGCTACCCGGTAGACGTTGGTACTAACGTGTTACCCTCGGAGCTGGCGTCATATTTGTCGCGATGGCCAACTCCGGCTTGCGCCGGTTGGTCATACGATTGGGAAAATTGGGTGGTGGGCGCGAACGTATATGTCAGACTTACTTTGCGTAGAGCCGACTCGTCGCCAGTTTATTTTTATTGTTATTACAGTAATGCCGCTGACTGCGGTGCCGGCTACGGAGGCGGAACAAATATTTTAAATCTGCCGACCAAACAAATTACGTGCGGGGAATAATTCGTATGCAAAAGAAACAAATAATGCTGTTTGTTGCCGCGGCCTTGCTGTTTATGCTTTTTAGCTCTTCGGCTTTTTTGCAGGACCAGCTTAGGGCCGCCAGTTCGTCCGTGGGCGGATACGCGGCCGAGCATCCTTTGTTTGGCCCGATTATTTTTGTTGTTTTAGCCGCGGGTTCCGTTATGCTTGGGCCGTTTACCAGCGCCCCGCTCGTGCCCTTGGTTATTCCTTCATGGGGGGTAGCCCTTACCACAATTTATCTTATTTTAGGCTGGCTGGCCGGCAACGTGCTGGCTTACGCGCTTGGCCGGTTTGTCGGCTATCCGCTGGCTAAACTCGTTATTCCGCCCGCCAAGCTGGAATATTGGACAAAAATACTTTCTCAAAATTCAAATGTGCCGGTTATGTTTTTATTCCGTCTGGCCACACCCTCGGAGACCGGCTATGTGTTTGGAATTTTAAAATATAATTTTTATGTTTATATGGGCATAACCGCTGTCGCGGAAATACCTTTTGCCATTTTTACCACCCAGGCCGGCGCCGCGTTTATTTCCGCCGGCTGGGCGCCTTTTATTTTTTTTGGCGCGGTTTGGGCAGTGGTGATATTTTTTGCTTTTAGGCTTTTAAACAGGCGGCTTGTTGACGCCGAGAGAAAACAGTAAAAATTATGGCATTTGATAGCCTTGTCAGGTTTGCTATATAATAGGCAGCAAGGAGGCTGTAATGTCCTATTTTCAGAAGTTTATGGGGGTACGTACCCCCAAAGAACCTACTCAAGCAGATTTTGCGGCACGGCAGCGACAGGCAGCAGATCACGCGGTGTATCTTGATCAAATATTGCCAGAAGTAGACAGCTCCGGCCGTTGTCCATACGCGTCTTGTAAAAAGAAACTCCCGCACCTTTATCCGCCCAAAGACAAATGCGGTGCTTGCGGCAGGGAGTTTTTGGTTCCGGAAGGGTTTAGACTCACTCCCAGTACCGAAAATGGCGGCAGGCGTCGTAGCCGCCAATACTAGCAAGTGCGCGGAGCTTATCCTCGGCAAAGGCAACAATTCTCTCGTTGCCCTTGCCGCGGTTTTTTTATGCTTATTTTGTTTTGGTTTTTTGGTTGGTACAGGCGGTTGATTAAATTTAATATTCTGGTATAATAAGCCGACAATTGGCCAAGGAGGCTACATATGTCTATGCAGGAGCAGTTTACATTTTCTCCGCTCAAAGGCAATCGTCTGAGGTGCAACTGGAACGGGGAAGTCATAAAGGCCAGTAAAAGCCAACAGGCTTATGCTCGCGCCTACGACGAGTTTAATGGGAACGGGCAAGTTCCCGCTGCTAAGACCCCATGGTCGCAGCCTTTTTCCTCTTCCCCAATGAGTCGGGATCGCAAAAAGGTGATGTGCCCATACGCGGGTTGCCGTATTACCATGAACGCAAGCTTTCGCGGTTTCCTGTCTGCCGGCCTCATAACTTGCCAGCGGTGCGGCAGGGAATTCGAGATGACAGAGCCCCTGCCTATGAGGATTGCTAGGGTTACAGGTTCCTGGCCACAACGCATTGATGTTGTGTGTCCATATTGCGAACGCCAGGATACTCACCTGTCTGCCGGGGAAAAGGAGTGCTGGCGCTGCAAACAGCACTATCTCGTGCCCCAATAGCCTCTTCAGGCTGGCCAGTAAGAGACTGGCCAGTCTTTTTTTAATGGCAAATAAACTTAAAAGCACTGAAATTTAAAAGATTGCTTCATAGACAGACAAAGCCCTGTCTTCTCGCAATGACATTTTAGTGATTCAATATAATTATGTTATATAACCTTAATGTGACAGATACATATTGAACACTTGAGAAGTGAGTTCTCAAATCTTTGTCATCCCGGAATTTTTAGAGCAGTAAAAATATCCGGGATCCAGAAGTGGGCTTAGTTACTGGATCCCGGCTCTCGGATGCACTCGGCTGGGATGACACAGTCTAAATTAGCCTAATTGACTAATAAAACATGGAATAATACGGATTAATGTTTGGGTGTTCAACATGTTGTGTCACAATAAGTATAATTTGGAAAGTGTTGATGCGAGTGCTACAATGTAAGTACTTATTATGGAAAAAATAAAGATTGAACAACATAGCTTTACCGGATCGCTATGGATAATTGGCTGGCTGTTTTGTATTGGCCTCCTCCACCTAGCTTTTTGGAAAGGCGTGCTGGCAATAGTCCTGTGGCCGTATTATTTGGGCCAATTTGTCAGTACCCTCTAAACTAAATGGGTTTACTGGTACACGAACACACGAATATACACCAATATCACAAATATGCAGGGGTTGGTGTTATTTGTGTATATTCGCGCCCGCCAGCCAGAGCTAGCTTAGAGGCTGGTGTGCAGGTATTCGTGAGTGGTTTAAAAGCTAAAAGCTGATACCTAAAGTTTAGTTTAGTGATTCAGTAGAAGTTTAACTTGATAACATGGAACTTGAAACTTGATAACTAATTGCATATATCATGTATAAGCTTATTCTTTTTGACTTTGACGGAGTTATAGCGGACACTTTTGAATTTTGTTACGCTATTCGCGCAAAATATAACCCCGGGATTACACGCAAACAATATTTAAACCGCTTTAACGGTAATATTTACAAAGCAGAGCGGAAAAATTCCGTTCACACAAAGCCCGGTAACGCGGAATTTTTCCGGCTGTACAAGCCGGAACTAAACAAGCAAAAGCCTATTTCCGGCATGTCAAAAGTAATTGCCGAGGCAGCAAAAAAATATAAACTATATATTATTTCTTCTACGGACGCTGTTATAATAGAACAATTTTTGCGAAAGCACGGCCTGCTCGGGTATTTTAAAAAAGTATTGGGCTACCGCGAGTCTCTAAGCAAGGTGGTTAAAATAAACCGGGTGCTAAAAGCAGTCGGGGCAAAGCCTTCCGAAGCGGTTTTTGTTACCGACACGCTGGGGGACATGCTAGAGGCAAAAGAGCGCGGGGTAAAAAGTATTGCCGTAACCTGGGGGTACCACAGCAAGGCGGTTTTGCGAAGCGGCCAACCGAAATATATAGTGCGGACGCCGGGAGAGTTGGGGAAGAAAATAAATGAAATGAATGACAGCGATGACAGGATTGTAAATTACTAATTAATCTAATTGACCTAATTTCTAAACAAATCCCAATTCCCAAATCCTAATACCTAAAATATTATCTTTAGTAATTCAGTTTAGTAGAGGCTTAACTTTATAAACTTGAAAAACTTTATGAACTTTATAAACTAACGAGTCTTTAGTAGGAGCTTTGGTTTTCAATTTTACTTAATTTTGGTCAATTTTATTTAATTCTAAAATGTAAGAGTATGTCCTTAAACGAAGAATCCGTAGAACTTCATAAGCATTTTGGCGGGAAACTGGAAGTTAAAAGCAAGGTGCCGGTACAAAACCGCCATGACCTTTCGCTGGCCTATACTCCGGGCGTGGGTCAGGTGTGTTTGGAAATAGCCAAAGACAAAACACTCGCTTCCGTACTCACGCTTAAGAAAAATACCGTGGCCGTTGTAAGCGACGGTTCCGCCGTGTTGGGGCTGGGCAATTTGGGCCCCGAAGGCGCCATACCCGTAATGGAAGGCAAGGCCGTGCTGTTTAAAGAATTTGGCGGGGTAGACGCGTTTCCTATTTGTTTGGACACGCAGGACACGGAAGAAATAATTACCGCCGTAAAGCAGTTGGCCCCGGTATTTGGCGGCATAAATTTGGAAGATATTTCCGCGCCCAGGTGCTTTGAAATAGAAAAAAGACTTAGGGCGGAACTGAATATTCCGGTTATGCACGACGACCAGCACGGTACTGCCGTGGTGGTTTTGGCCGCGCTTATAAACGCCCTTGCTTTAAAAAATTTGGACTCGGCGGCGGCAAAAATAGTTATAAATGGCGCGGGCGCGGCCGGACTGGCGGTTTCAGGCTTGCTGTTAAAATTTGGTTTTAAAAAAATAATTGTGTGCGACACCAAAGGCGCTATTTATGACGGCCGGGAAGGTTTAAACCAAGAAAAAGCCAGCATGGCCAAACAAACAAATTTTGAGTCCCGCAAAGGCTTCTTGCCCGAAGTTATAACGGGCGCGGATGTGTTTATTGGTTTAAGCAAGCCCGAGGCTTTAACCGCCCAAATGATTGGGAGCATGAACAGCCAGCCAATAGTTTTTGCTTTGGCAAACCCGGTGCCGGAAATTATGCCGGACAAAGCCAGAGAGGCGGGAGCGTATGTTGTGGCTACCGGACGTTCGGATTTTCCCAATCAAATAAATAATGTACTGGCTTTTCCCGGCATATTCCGCGGTGCGCTTGACAATGGCGTGGTGCAATTTACCGACCAAATGTTTATAAACGCCGCGCTTGCTCTTGCCCGGGCGGTTGAAAATCCATCGCCGGAGAAAATATTGCCGGAAATTTTTGACAAGAGCGTTTGCGGACGCGTTGCCGAGGCTATACGTTAAATACCCGCGGTTATAGGCTTGGAGGTATGGTATACTTTGGGTATAAAAAGGTGAAAAAATACTTATCCCTTTTTGCATATATTGTCTAATCCCGTATAAATAAAATCCATAAAATCAGGACTTGAGTGTAAGTCCTAATCTATAAAAAAATTATGAAATACACGCGTTTATTCGCGGCCATTGCTGTGGCAGCTTGCTTAAGCATACCACCATTGGCCTATGCCGCTTTTCCCTCTCAAGCAACTTTTACCGGTACTGTTACCAAGCTGGTTGGAAATGTAATTTGGTTTAACACAAACAGCGCCGCTACCTATAGCGCGGAAACTTCGGCAGCCCAAATGGTTCGTAAAAATGGCGCAGCAATGCATTTTTCGGAAATTGTTATTGGCGATAAAGTAAAAATTACCGGCCAGGTTTGGCAGGACAACAGCATAAACGCAAAATATGTCCGCAATATGTCCCTTTACCCGCGGGCCGGTACTTTTTCCGGCAAAATAACCGGCCTGGATCCCGCGGGACAAAAATTTACTTTCCTGACTAAAGACGGGGAAAAGACAGCCCAAACCGACCTGTATACCGTGTTTAAGAAAAATACCAACGTCTCTATGTTTTCCGAACTGGAACTCGGGTGGAGCGTGGTAGTTAAGGGCGTATGGGAGAGAAACAATGCCTTGATTGTTGCAAAAAACGTGCAGGCTAATGTAAGGCTTGTAAATATAGACGTAAGCGGCAAAATTGGCATGATTGTGCCGGGCGGCATTACGGTTATTGGCAACAACAATGTCATATACGGCGCGGACATAACTAAGGCCGTGTTAATGGATAGAAAGAACAAAGCCGCGGCCATAAATTTGTTTGTTCCGGGAGATGATGTAAGAGTATGGGGAAAGCACATTTCCGGCCAGATAAAAATAACAGCCCAAAAAATAAAAAATAATTCTTTGCCAAGACCTTAATATATACTTATGTCTGAAATTACATTGAGCGATGTTGGATGGGACGCGTACCGGAGCCGTATGCCAAAACCTTGGCCGGAGCCCGAAGCAGCCGGGAGAATTTTTTTTCAGGACGCGACCCGGTATGGGGTTATATCTGAGCGGGGAGAGATTGTCGGCATACTTCGGGGCAGTATGAGGAAAAATGCCACCTACCCCGCGGATCTTCCCCGTGTGGGCGATTGGGTTTGCCTGGAGTTTTTACAAGGCGAGGCAAAGGCGGTTATAACCAAGGTGCTGCCGCGCTTTGCTAAAATTTCCCGTAAGGCCCTGGGCAAAAAAGGGGAAGAACAAATTTTGGCAGCCAATGTGGACAGGGTTTTTATTTTGGAGGGGCTGGACGGGGATTTTAACATTAGCAGGCTGGAGCGATATTTGACAGCCATATCCGGCGGCGGCGCCGAAGCGGTAATAGTGTTAAATAAGTCTGACATTACCAAGCAGGCGGAAGAATTTTTGGCAAAAACAAAAACTGCTTTGCCTAAAACCCCGGTCGTTTTAATAAGCGCGCTAAATGAGCAAGGGCTCGATGGCCTTAGGCAGTACATACAGCCAGGTAGTACCGTAGCCGTAATTGGTTCCTCCGGATCGGGAAAATCCACTTTAATAAATGCACTGCTTGGAAGGGAAGCGCAAAAAACCGCCGAAGTCAGGTTAGACGATTCGCGCGGCCGGCATACTACCACGCGGAGGGAATTGTTCGTGTTGCCCGGCGGCGGCGCTCTTATAGATACGCCTGGCATGAGGGAGTTGCAATTGTGGGCCGAAAGCGGCGCGCCGGTTGACGCGGTTTTTGACGCGTTTTTTGAGCTTGCCAAAAACTGCCGGTATAACGACTGTGACCATGAAAAAAGCCAGGGCTGCGCCATTGTCGAGGCGCTTTCCCGCGGCCAAATTCCCATGCTTCGTTATAAGAGTTTTTTAAAACTTAAAAAAGAATCGGCATTTTCCGAAAGCAAGCATATTGCCAGGCGGAGATTGGACAGGAAAGACAATGTAAAAAGGCGCCATAGGCAAATAAAACAAATTTTAAAGTTAAAACGAGCACGGCAATTTGGCCGGGGTTAGTTATTATTTTAGAAAACCGCTCCGCCATTGGTGGGGCGGTTTTTTGTATGTTACTTAATTTGCTACTTATCGTAGTATATATTGACAGGGAAAAAACCGCCCTCCTTCTAAAAAGAGATAAAATTGGTTATGATAAAAAAGCAAAATAAGCCAGTTAAAATTAAATTTCTAATCCCAAGCTCTTTTTACGAAAGGCTCATAAAAAAAGGACTTTCATGGAAACAGATGAATTTAAAATTATTGCAAATATCCAAAAAGGAGAAATAAGTAATTTTTCGGCCCTGTATGAATTGTATAACGACAGGCTTTACCGATTTATTTATTTTCGCACCCATCATAAGCAAACCGCGGAAGATTTGACCAGCGTGGTGTTTATGAAGGCTTTGGAAAATATGGGTTCATTTAACTTAAAAAAAGGGCAGTTTAGCAGCTGGCTTTATCAAATTGCCAGAAATGCCATTATTGACCATTTTCGCACGCTTAAGCCGGCTGAGGATTTGGAAAACGCATGGGACATAAGTTCCGGCGAAAATATAGAGCGGGACGTGGAAATAAAATTTAACGTGGAAAAAGTCCAGGAGTATTTGAAAGGCTTGTCGGCCCAGCAGCGCGATATAGTAATTATGCGGGTGTGGGACGGACTGAGCCACAAAGAAATTTCTCTCGTGCTTGGCATAAGCGAAGCTAACAGTAAAATGATTTTTTCCCGCACGCTGGCAAAATTGCAAAAAGAAGTCAGCCTTGCTCTGCTTATGCTTATGATAATTAATACGAAATAACAATGCAGGATAAAATTTCCAACATTTTAAAAGATTTATACGGCCTGGATCCGGAATTTCAAAAGCACGAACAGCGTTTAAAAGTTTTGCTTGAACAGCTTTTGGAACAGAAACCCGATATACATATAGACGCGGCGTTTGCTATGGAATTAAAACGCAAATTGTTAGCTAAAGCTAGCATGCTCGAGTCGGAGTATTTTCAGGGACTGGAAAAGAGATTTAGTTTTATGAAAAAGTTAAATTTTGCCCTGGCAGCCTTGGTTTTCGTGGTTGGCGCCGCATTTGGCGGGTTTTATTATACCCGGCAGGGGACGGAAAAAAATATGGCGGGACAGCAGTTATTTTCCTCCAATGTAGCGCTAAACAATTTGTCAGACAATGCTTTTGGCAGGTTAATTACCAAAGAAGCCCGTACGGGCGGGGGCGGAAACGAGGCTGGAGGCTTGGCGCTTGCGGGCACGGACGCGGGAAGCGAGAAGGCAGGAGATTTTAGCGGAAAGATGTCAATGCCTGTCATGCCCATTACGCAATACACCTATGTTTATAAGGGTGAAGAAATTAAAATTCAGGAGCAGCCAATGGATGTGTTAAGGCGCGTAAAAGGCATATCAGGCAGCACAAATGCCGCATCCATTTTTAAACAGTTAAATTTGGGAGTTTTAAATCCTGCTTCTTTTCCTGGCGCCAAACTTTCCAGTTTGACAGTCAATCAGGACCAGAAATACGGCTATAGCATAACGGTAAATTTGGACGAGGGAGCGGTATACATTAATCAGAATTGGGAACAGTGGGATATGCCTGAGAGTAGTTGCCGCGACGAAGCTTGTGTTTTGGCCACGCGTTTAAAGTTTTCTGATATGCCGGGCAACGAGGAGATAATTGCCATTGGCGATAAGTTTCTAAAAGACCATAATATTTCCAGGTCCGCGTATGGAGAACCATTCGTGCAGGAGGGGTGGAGCGAACAATACGCATACACGGAAGAAAAATCCATTATGTACGCTCCCGATGTCGTCAATGTAATCTATCCGTTAGTTATAGACGGCGCCGCGGTATATGATGAGTCAGGCAATAAAACGGGCCTTATGGTTACGGTTAATTTACGTTTTAAAAAAGTGGCAAGCGTCGGCGAACTGACTTCCAACCGGTTTGAAGCGTCCCGCTATGAAACCGAAACCAATGTGGAAAGGCTGCTAAAATTGGCAGAACAGGGCGGATGGCGAAATGGTTTTGGATATCCTATGCCTTTGGCGAAAAACGAAACCGCTTCTCCACGCTTAGAAACCGTGGAATTGGGTACGCCGGAAAACTCTTATGTAAAAATTTGGCAGTACAAAGAGGGTAAAAATAACGAACTGCTGGTGCCCGCTCTGGTTTTTCCCATAGTTAAAAAACCTGTTGGCGGATATTTTTATCAGACTTCCGTAGTCGTGCCGCTTATTAAAGAAATTTTAGACGAACAGGCTTTGGGTGGTCCGGTGCGGATTATGGAGGATATACAACCGGCAGTTAAATAATTTTCGGATTTACGCGCTTGTCAACGCGAGTCCAAAAAATTTTGTCATCCCAGAATTTTTAGGGCTGTAAAAATATCCGGGATCCAGAAGTTGGCTTAGATACTGGATCTTGGGGGTCTCTGCTACACTTGCCCGGGATGACATGTGGGGTGGTTTTTGGACTCATGTCTTATTATTGTTGGCAGATTGCCGGAACAGCGGCGGATTGTAATTATATTATGAAAAATCAAGTTTATTTGGTTAACAAACAAGCGGGAGAAACTCCGCTCCGTGCCCTAGAAAGGTTAAGAAAAGTAAAACGTCTTGGCAGCGTAAGCCTTACTTACGCGGGCAGGCTTGACCCTATGGCCAGCGGTTTGGTTTTGGTTTTAGCCGGAAAAGCCATAGAAAAAAAAGAGCAGTATTTGTCTTTGCCAAAAACTTATGAGGCCGTTGCGTTGCTTGGTTTTACAAGCGACAGCGGCGATATTTTGGGCTTGGCAAAAAAACAAAACTCTAAAAAATTTTCCAGTGAAAACATAAGGCTCGCGATATATTCGTTAAAAGGCCGTGTGGACATGGCGCTTCCTCGTTATGCTTCGGTGCCGGTAAATGGCAAGCCGTTGTGGGTTTGGGCAAGGGCTGGACAAATTGTAAAGACTCCCAAAAGGCAAAGTTTAATATACTCTATTCGGGGCGTTAAAATCTTTTCATTGCCGGAAAGCAGGTTGCTTTCCGGTATTGTGAGTAAAATTTCCAAAGTTAAGGGTGATTTTCGCCAAAAAAATATTCTTGAGAAGTGGAAAAAACTGCTTTCGGGCAAAACAGAAAAATACGTACTCGTGAAATTTACCGTTCGTTGTTCAAGCGGCACTTATATTCGAAGTCTGGCGGAATTTTTGGGCAAGCGGGTTGGCAGCGGAGGGATTTTGTACGCGTTAAAGCGAACGGGAATTGGGAAGTATAAACTTTAATCTTAAATTTTTACACGTCAAGCCTCTAACTCTTGACAAACGGCTTATAAAATTAGAAAATTCCTGCACGTGTCCAAGGATGCGTTAAACTTTCAAGGAGGCTGGCATGATGAACAAGGTCGCAAAGTATTGCTTAGCGGTAATGCTGTTTCTGGGTTTTTGCTTTGGCGGAGTTTTGTCCTGGCATTATCTGGTGTCGGACTTAAAGACAGCCGCCGGCGTTATGATCATGGTTTGGGCTGGCGGCGGAGTTGTCTGGGCGGTGCTGTCTATATGGGTCTACAGCAGCATTGAGAGCAGCGCGGTGCCAGTTGTGGAAGGGCGGCTAAAAACGGACTATAAAGTCCTTCCCTCACCTGAAGAGGTCAGTGACGCCATTTCAAAGCATGACAGTCGACATCCGGACGCATTGCGATCATTAAGAACGTCGCATCGTTGGCGTTAAGTCAGTAGTCTTGGGCACTAGTTAAGGTGCCCTTTTTTATTTAAGAACTTTGGTTCAACAGATCTTCCTCTTTGCGCGATTTGGGGAAAAAGAATAAAATAGTATTGTAAGCGATTTATTTGTAGGGTATCTATTTTTTAAATAGTAAGAAGGTATAAGATGGCTGAAATTAAAAAACTGACCAATATTATACTGGCTTTCCGCAACAAGCGTAATTGGAAGCAATTTAATAACCCCAAGGACCTGGCCTTGTCTTTGGTTTTGGAAGCGGCTGAAGTGCTGGAGCATTTTCAATGGAAAAGCAAAGAAGAGGTGGAAGTATATGCCAAGACAAATAAACAAGATATAGGCGAAGAATTGGCCGACACGCTTTACTTTGTACTTTTATTGGCGCATGATTTACGCATAGATATAGCCAAGGCATTTAAAGGAAAAATGAATAAAAACGCGAAAAAATATCCAATAAAAAAGGCCAAGGGAAGCCACGCTAAATATAATCAGCTCTAGTATAAGAATAAAGATTATTTTATAAACAATATGAAGCAAATTAAATTGGCAATTTTTGACATAGACGGTACCATATTCCGTTCC
>CAZPRQ010000035.1:0-13047 GCA_964589415.1 uncultured Candidatus Saccharibacteria bacterium | reverse complement strand
TTATGCAACACATTAAGGAAGAGAAGACATTGGTATTGGTTAAGCCGGACGGGGTTAAGCGCGGATTAATTGGAGAAGTCTTGCATCGTATTGAGCGCCGTGGCCTTAAAGTCATTGCCTTAAAAATGATCCAGGTAGACAGAAAACATTTAGAAAACCATTTTCCCCAAACGGAAGCGTGGGTGGAGAGGTTGGGTCAAAAGACATTAAAGACGTTTACCGAGTACGGCATAGACGCGGTAAAAGCACAGGGTACGGACGATCCAAAAGAAATTGGCAAGATGGTTAAAGAAAGTTTGTTTGAATACATGATGTCCGGCCCCGTTGTGGCTATTGTCATTCAGGGCATTCATGCCATAGACATGATTCGCAAGCTTGCCGGTCACACCTTGCCGGTATTTGCGGAAATGGGTACCATTCGTGGTGACTATTCGGTAGATTCACCTTCGGTGGCAAATGTTGAGCGCCGTGCCATTCATAATATTATGCACGCTTCCGAAAATCCGGAAGAGGCAAATAACGAAATTTCCCTCTGGTTTACTCCCGCGGAAATTCACGCGTACAAGCGGGCAGAAGAAGACATAATGTTCTAAGTCCACAGATCACAGATATTACAGATACACAGATTGTGCAATAAAAAAAGCGCAGTCCGCCATAGTCCAGCCATTAGTGGGACGTAGGCTGGGCAAGTGGGTTGAAGAAGGCATTATGTTTTAGTCCACAGATCGCCCGACTTCGCTTCCAACTTCACTAAAGTTTTGTCGGACAAGAAAACTACGTCGGGCAGGCAGATAACACAAATACTACTGATTTAAAACCCTCTCATTGGTTGAGAGGGTTTTAAAGTTTAAGCACTTGGCCCGGTTAAAAAGAAGTTTGACAGCAGTAAAAAAAAGATTATACTAATTTCGTACAGGGGGAAGTAATGAATTATTATACACAGATATTGAAACAGGCAAGCGCTGAGTATAAGGAAACGGAGAGAATTAAAGCTCAGCACCAGCGAAATATGTGCAGGCTTTTGAACCAAGCCAAAGACTACATAGAAAAAGCGCATTATTTTTTCCTCCGTAAGCTGGAGGCACAGCGCATTGTCGATAGCTGGGTTTATACTGGCGTTATATGCTGGCTTAGCGAAACTGTAACTCGCCAGAGCTTGAATTTGCCGGTGTGGTACGAAGGAAGATTGCACGAGGGTTCGTGGGTGCAATTTTTGTTGCTTCATGGTAGTTTAGTATCCACACCCAAGTCATTGGAATATCTTAAAAGGTCCATACTGGGCAAATACCAAACTGGACAGCAGGCAATTCCGGAGATTGAAGCTCGCTTTGAACCTTGGGAAGAGTGGATAGAAGTTGTCGTGGAAATCGTGCCAAGTGAAGTAATCTGCTCTCAAGTGTGGAAAAACAAGGAGGTTCGTCCTGGAGTTTGGCGGAAGGTAAGAAGGGTAAGCTTTTATCAGGATCTGCCTAAGTACAGGCTAAGGCTTACTCTCAAAAAAGCGCCTATTTTCAAGGCAAGCCGTAAGCGGCGCTAAAATGTTTGAAGAGAAATTCCCCCAAAACCAATACTGGTCGAGGGGTTTTATTTTTTTCTAAAAAACCTGGGCAAGTGAATGTCCTGGAGTTTTAATTCTTTTATGCGCTGGAGGAGGCCTTTGTCGTGTTCGTTAAGGTAGTGGCGAATTTTATTCCGGGCGCCGGAAGTTTTTGCCGCTTCCAGCCAATCGCGTGAAATTTTAACCGGCTGTTTGTTTTTTAAAATTTCCACCACATCCCCTTGGTCCAGGTCGTCAGTAATTTTTGCCATTTTGCCGTTTATTTTCGCGCCCATCATGTGGTAACCCAAGTCCGAGTGTACGGCAAAAGCAAAATCTATAACTGTGGCGCCACGCGGCAAGTCCTTTACGTCGCCTTTGGGTGTAAGCACAAAAATACGGTCTTGGAAAAAATCTATGCGCAGGCTTTCCAGGTATTCTTCCGGGTTTGTGGTCTCTTCTTGCCAGGCATGCAGTTCTTTTATCCAATGTGTTTGCAAGGGTGAATTGGCGCTTTCTTTGCCCTCTTCCGCATAGAACCAATGCGCGGCAATACCGCGTTCGGCTTCCTCGTGCATAAGGTCGGTGCGGATTTGTATTTCAAAAACGCCGCCATGTTTGTCGAACACGGAAGTGTGGAGCGACTGGTAGCCGTTGGGTTTGGAAATGGCAATATAGTCCTTTACTCGTCCGGGCACGGGTTGGTAATGATTATGAATAATACCCATAATGCCGTAGCAGTCAGCCGTGGTTTTGGTAATAATGCGAAGCGCGACGACATCATAAATTTTAGAAATATCCTTGTCATAACGCCTTAGCTTGTTCCAAAGCGAGTATAAGCGTTTGACGCGGCCGGATATTTCTTCAAATTTCATGCCCTCGGTGCGTAAAATATGAGCGAGATTTTTTTGCATTTCTTTTATGCTCTCGTCTCGTTTTTTCATTTCTCCTTCCAGGAGTTTTCTGGTTTCCGAAAATTCTTTGGGAAAAACAATTTCGAAAGACAAATCTTCCAGTTCATCTTTCCAGGTGCTTATACCTAAGCGTCCCGCAATAGGCGCGTACATTTCCAGGGTTTCCGTGGCAACCTTTTTTTGCTTGTCTTCTGGGATATAGGAAATAGTCCTCATGTTATGCAAGCGGTCGGCGAGTTTAATAAGAATAACCCGCACGTCGGCGCTTGTGGCAATAAACATTTTTCGCAAATTTTCAACGTAATATTGGTCCTTGCTGTTACGCAGGCGTACGTGACCAAGTTTGGTTACTCCGTCTACCAGTCCGGCAATTTCGTCCCCAAAGTGGTTTTTTACTTCTTCAAGAGTAACTTTCGTGTCTTCCGGTACGTCATGCAGGAGGGTTGCCGCCAGTGTAGGAGCGTCGGGGAAAATTTGGCCTAAAATAATTGCCGCGTGTTTACAGTGTTCAAAATAGTCTTCGCCGCTTTTGCGTTTTTGACCCTTATGGGCCGTTTGGGCAAAATTAAAAGCCTTTTCAATTAGCTCCTGGTCTTTTGCTTTGAAATTGTGGGGGATGGATTTTAGAAAGCCATGTGAATCAATCATAACCCTTTAATTTTACCATGGATACAGGGTTCTTCCCATAAGGGGAAATTGTGATTTGAAAAATGCTTTGACTGTTCATTTGGCTTACAAATTATTTCCTCAAAATATTTAATTTTGCATTTTTATCATTTTTTCACATATGTGAAAAAATGATAAAAAATAGTAAAAATAAAAAAATTAAAGCCCGCGAGAAAAATTTTTCCTCTAGCGGGCTAAAAACTTTATTATATAGTTTATGCAATTTAAATATTATTGCATTTAACTATTTTTTTTGTGAGGTATATTTTTATGCCTACCCCCGGCGTTTTAGTTCCAACCAAATTCGAGTTAAAGGTTTACCATGAAAGTTCAAGCTTTATCATGGTAGGTTTGTCGGCAGTCCACACGGGGCGGGGCATAGGAGGTTTCCAGCCGAGACATGTCGCTATTCGGATGGGTGCGGCGGCAAGGCTAATGGGCGAGACAAACACTTTGGATCTGTACAATTTGTCCTCGAACCATTGCCGATTCTGTAACGGTAACAGCAAGCGGGCTATTAGCGTCCAAGTGTCGGCAGCCTCGTTGAGCGGTTGTCTGGCGAGAGCTTTAGTGATTAAATCCGCTACGTCACCTTTGTAGGTAAGTAGGAAGTTGAGAGCAGATTCCTGCACTGCCGGATTGTAAACCCAGTCTTTCCAAAGCAAGCCGAAGTTTGCAGTGAAGGAACCAACTAGGGGAATTAGGGTGCCGTTTATGGCGCCTGCCGCGAAGTTGTTTCCTAGCTTTTCACTTTCCCAAGTAAGAATAAAGTCGTAAACATTTATTCCTCTCAAGTAGTAATTGCCGGTTACCCGCCGTGCGGTGAGTTGGAAAATCCCAGGTGATGATACATACACTTCGGGCGTATGCACAATTCCTCTCAATGCGGCACGAGTGCCAATGACCATGCTTTTCTGCATGATTAAACCTTCCTTTCCTTTCGGAATTGGAGATCCTCCTTGGTGCTTGGTGGAGGGCTGTCTTTGCAGGCAGCAATGTTGGGGTATAAACCCGCACATGGCTGCGCACAAAATGGCCCTTATGACTAAATATAGTACAAAAACCGGAGTGTTTTGTCAACGCCGGGAGGGGAAGGTATAATAAATTAGCTAATAAGCCAATAAGCTGATAAGCGAATAAGCCAATAAGCTAATAAGCCAATAAGCGGATAAGCAAATAAGCTGATAGGCAAATAAGCTTTTAGAATTTATTTTTCTAACTGCTAACTACTAGTTTTATGCCAGAGCTGCCCGAAGTACAAACAGTGGTCAATGAACTCAATAGAAAGCTAAAAAACCGGACCATTAGTTCGGTAGAAGTACGCGCGGGAAAGCTTGTGGGTGTTGGTCCCGCCACGCTTTCTCCCATAAGAAAATTTGACGGATTGGTGGTAAAAAAGTTTACCACGTTACTTAAAGGCCAAAAAATAATTGACGTCAAGCGCCGGGCCAAGCTGCTTATTTTTTCCCTTTCTCCGACTTCGCCAAAGCTTCGTCGGACAGGTGGTTTGAGCATACTGGCGCATTTAAAAATGACCGGCCAGTTTATTTTTGAAGATAAAGCGTTGCGAAAAAAAACCGGCGGACAATATAGGTTGTTAAATAAATTAACTGCGCCTTTGCAAGCATTGCCCTCTAAACACACTCACGTGGTTTTCGAGTTTACCGATGCATCGAAACTGTATTTTAATGACGTTAGGAAATTTGGGTATTTAAAATTGGTGCACGATGACGAAATAAATGAGGTTAGGGAACTAAAGGAATATGGTCCCGAGCCTTTGGATAAAACATTTACATTATCTGCCTTAGCCGCTGCCATGGATAAATTAGATAAACGAAAAATAAAAGAAGTGCTCATGGATTCTAAAGTCGTGGCCGGGATTGGAAATATTTACAGCGATGAAATTCTATTCCACGCGGGCGTTAGGCCGACAAGGCAAGTAGTAAGAATTAAGAAGCAAGAATTAAGTAGAATCTATAATGCTATCAAGGCAGTGCTAACTAAAGGGATTAAAGCTAAAGGTTCCAGTGTGGGGGATTTTATTAGGACAGATGGATCCTGGGGTCAAATGGGCAAATACCACTATGTATACGGACGTAAAGGGCAGAAATGCAAAAAATGTGGTACGATAATTGAAAGCATTAAATTGGGTGGCAGGACGGGTAGTTTTTGCCCTAAATGCCAGCGTTAAAACATTTTATCATCTTAACATTTTAACATCTTATCATACTAACATTTTATCATTTTAACATCTTAACATTTTAGCATGTTAACATTAAACCATTTTATCATTTTAACATTTTAGCATGTTAACATATTAATAATTATAGAATCGTAGTTTGTAATAATTTTAATTATAAAAATATTTATGGACAACAATCAAAACGAAAACAATCAGCAAACCATGACAGAAGAGCAAGTTATGCTCGAGATATTGGAAAATACCAGGAAGACCAGAAATTATATTAAATGGCAACTATATATTACTGTGGCATTGGTGGTGTTGCCGCTTATTGGTGTTTTAATTATGATTCCGCTGGTTATGAACTCGCTTGGCAACATAGGCTCTATTTATATGGGCGGGGGATTGCAGTAGCAGCTTGAGCGTTTTATAAACATTCGGATTACACAAAAGAATGATACTAGTAGATAGGGTTATAGCCACTTTAAAATTTTTTGACCTTCAGGATATTCCGGTAACGCTTTTTGAATTGCATAGATTTTTACTGGCCGACATTTTTGACCTTAAAGCTAACTTAAACGCTAATTGGGATTTGACAGTTGAGCATACAGGGGAGAAAGTGAGTATTGACCAAGTACTAAAATGCTTGGAAACAGATTGCAGCTTGGAAGTAGAATGCAAATATGGGTACTACGCGCTTAGAGGGCGAGGCCAAATAATAGAATCGCGCTGGAGCAATTATTTATATGGCTTTAAAAGAGAGAGGCTCGTTCGCCGCTATATTTGGGTGCTTTCACACATCCCATTTGTCCGGGGAGTGGCAATAGGAGGAAGTCAGGCTATGGGCCAGCAAAAGCAAGGGTCAGACATAGACCTGCTAATAATAACTGAGAATGGATTTATGTGGCTAACAAGAACATTAGTTAGCGCGTATTTTCAATTTTTGGGCATGCGAAGACACGGAAAATTTGTAGCCAATCGTTTTTGCTTGAACCATTATTTAGCCAGGCCAAAAATAGTGGATAGGGAAAAAAATTTGTATAAGGCCATGGAATATGGGCGGCTGAGGCCGGTAATTTATGAGCAAAACATTCTTATTTTTTTACAGCAAAACTACGGTTGGATATCCAGTTTTTTCCCCAATATGAGCCCTCCATTGGCGTGCCGAAAGCGCCAATCACTTTTACAAAAAACCGGCGAATGGTTGCTTGGCGGCCGTTTTGGCCGTTGGCTTGAAGAAAAACTGAAAAACATTGAGCTGCCTCGCATTGCCCAAGACCAATATACTTTTGTGCTGGATGACGAACTTTCTTTCCATCCCGGCAGCCGTCATAGCGAGCTGCTTAAAAAGTTCTTTCAAGCTTAGCACATAGCGAAAATACAAAAAAATTTAAGCTTTTTTGAATTCACAAAGAATGTATAGGGGAAAGCGAAATAGGCGATACAGTAGGTTAAAGCGTTTGCTGTCGGCTTCACTTAAAATATCTTCCAGTCGTGTAAGGGAAAATCCGGCTCCAACGGCAAAATTTATTTGCTCAGGCAAAGTGTAAAGGTATGATGTGTTATTTTTTATGCCGTCCGCGAATTCGCGGTTTTTATTTTTTGCCATTTGTCCGTAGTCAGAAAGTTCCAGCCTGGGCTTTCCGCCAAATAATTTTTTTATTCCGCGCTTCCACTTGCCTACAGGGGAAGCATAGTAAGGGTTGACGATTATGGAAATAAAACGGCCGTTTTGTTTTAAAACTTTAAAAATATTTTCATAGGCTTTTTCTAAATTGGATATGTCAAGCGAAGCGCAGGAAAGTATGGCCGCGTCAAAAAAAATTTCCGGTTGGTTTATTTGCTCGGTTATGTCTGAGACAGTAAATGCGCGTGCTGGGTACTTTTTTTTGGCGTAGTCAATTAGAGCCTGTGAAGAGTCCATGCCGGTTGCCAAATGCCCGTTTTGCGCAAGTGTTTCCGTAAGCCATCCACTGCCGCAAGCGGCATCGAGCACGGTTAAGCCGGAAGTATTCAGCCCGCGCAAAACCGCTTGCCCAATAATTTGTCTGTGAATTTGCCCGTCCTCTCCCTCAATGAAGTCTAGGTATGCCCGAGAGCCGGCAGGGGTTTGGTAGGTGGATGGGCTTGATTTTTGTGTATCCATGGCTGTATTATAGCAGGTGGAAGCATGGGGGAATAAAAAAATTAGCAGTCTCTTGACAAGAGTGCTAGATTTTATATAATTAGATTAATATAGTAAGAGTTAAGCGTAAGGTGCCATTTATGGCATTTAACTTAACTTTAAAAAGATAATTAACTAAAAGAAGCTATGAAAGTAAAACCGTTAGGCAATCGCGTGTTGGTAAAACAGCTTTCGACCGAAGAGGTAACGAAATCCGGAATTGTTTTGCCCGACACGGCCGATAAGGAAAAAAAAGCCCAGGGAAAAATTGTAGAAGTTGGGACGGGTGAGGAAGTTAAAAATCTTGGCCTCAAAGTAGGCGATACTGTTGTTTTTGGCAAATATGCCGGAGATGAAGTGGAAATGGACGAAGACGGCAAAAAAGTCGAGTATAAAGTGCTGTACGTGGGGAAAGAAAAAGACGAAAGCGATATTTTAGCAATAATAGAATAACTAATTCCACTGATCACAGATATTTTAGATACACAGATTGTCCATCGGGTATGAAATTTAGACTTGGTGTATAATCGAGTGTAATCTGCGAATCTGTGTTATCAGTGATCTGTGGATATATATGTCAAAGATTATCAAATATGGTTTTGAAGCCAAGCAGTCAATAAAAGCCGGTGTGGATAAGGCTGCCAACGCGATACGAGTGACGTTGGGCCCCACTGGCAAGACAGTAATTTTAGACAAAGGTTTCGGCAGTCCCACGGTTAGCGATGACGGCGTAACCGTGGCTAAAGAAATTGAATTAGAAGACAAGTTTGAAAATGTGGGCGCTTCGCTTATTCAAGAAGTGGCCAATAAGACCAACGAAGAAGCCGGTGACGGTACGACCACAGCTACGGTTTTGGCTCAGAAAATGATTGAAGAGTCTTTTGAGGCGGCCGCGCTGGCTTCGTCCAGGGCCAATGACATTAAAAAAGGCATGGACAAAGCCGTAAAATTCGTGGTGGCTGAATTACAAAAAGTTAAGAAAGATATAAAGAACAAGGAAGAAATTAAGCAGGTTGCCACCATTGCTTCTTTGGACGCCCAGGTTGGGGAGTTAATTGCCGAAGCTATGGAAGAAGTCGGGCATGACGGCGTTATTACGGTTGAGGAAGGCCAGACTATTGGCATAGAAAAAGAAGTGGTAAAGGGTATGCGCTTTGACAAGGGTTTTGTGTCAGCGTATATGATTACCAATTCAGAGCGCATGGAAGCCGTATGGGAAGACCCGTACATTTTAATTACGGACAAAAAAGTGGCTTCGGTGCAGGAAGTGTTGCCGCTTTTGGAAAAAGTCGCCCAGAGCGGGAAAAAGGAGCTGGTAATTATTGCGGATGAAATAGAAGGCGAAGCTCTAACAACTTTTGTATTAAACAAATTGCGCGGAACTTTTAGCGTTTTAGGCGTAAAGGCTCCGGGTTTTGGAGACCGCCGAAAGGAAATGCTGCAGGACATAGCCGTGCTTACCGGCGGAACAGTAATAACCGAAGAGTTGGGGCTTAAGCTGGATAAGGCGGAAATGGAACACTTGGGCCGAGCTCGCAAGGTTATTGCCACCAAGGAATATACGACTATTGTGGACGGCCATGGCAATAAGCAGGCCATAGAAGATCGTGTCCAGCAAATTAAGAACGCCATTAAGGAATCTAATTCTGAATTTGACAAGGAAAAATTACAGGAGCGCATGGCTCGTTTGGCCGGAGGCGTTGGTGTAATTAAAGTTGGTGCTTTTACGGAAACGGAAATGAAAGCAAAGAAGTTTAAAATTGAAGACGCCTTAAATGCCACTCGCGCCGCTGTGGAAGAGGGAATTGTGGCTGGCGGCGGATCTGCCTTGGTTAAAATTGCGCCTAAGTTGGAAATTTTTGGTAAAGATTTCTCCGATGCAGAACGTGCGGGCATTAAAGTTGTGCGCAAGTCATTGGAAGCACCTTTGCGCCAAATTGCCGCCAATTCCGGCATTGAACCGACCGGCATTATTTCTTTCATTCAAAATGGTCCGGACTCCTGCGGTTACGATTTTTCAAAGTCCGACAGTAATGGCTGGGAAGCCGGTAAGGTTGATGACATGATGAAAGCCGGAATTGTTGATCCGCTTAAAGTTACTCGTCTGGCTTTGGAAAATGCCGTTTCCATTGCTTCGACTCTGGTTACTTCCGAAGCTATTATTGTAGACAAGCCCGAACCCAAAGCCTCGCCCGCTCCGGCAGGCGGTATGGGTGGTATGGGCGGAATGGATTACTAAGTCGCGGAATAACACGGAAATTAACACTGAATAAGACAGAAAAAAACTCCCTGGGTTTACACCTAGGGAGTTTTTGGTATTGTTAAAGGGTAACAAGATTATAAGTGGGTTATAATATGCAACCAGATAATTATACTGAGCGTGAAGCCGCAGTATCCATGATTAACGAATTTAAACACGACCTCTATTCAGAGGCTGTTCGATTTATTCTGGAGGATCGGAGAACTAAAGGCCAAGCTTCCATACCTACTGAAGTAGTGAATAGATATCGTGATAGGGTTGATCAGATTGTTTTCTTAAAAGGTATTAATACCCAAGAATTGAGGGCCGAGTTAGAAAAATGGAGTTTGGGATATGAAAAGGGAGCACAGGAAGGAATTCGGATATTTTTGAATCACATTTTTATACCTCAGGGCATGGGTAAGGAATTATAATTGGCTTAAATAAGACTTAATTTTCTTATATTAAAACCGTCTCTTGACAAAAAGGCGGTTTTGGTGTATTATATTATGTTGCTTAAAATAAAGCACAATTTTTACATCCAAATACCTATCTAAATCGGCCTACAGGAAGCTGAATTTAGCCTAACAGGGTTTAACCCCTTTTGGGGGCTCAGTTAAGCCGTGTACAAGAATGATTTATTTATAGATTCTCCTGTACGCGGTTTTTTGATTAAATATAGGTCCGATCCGAATGTTGCGAATCGGACAATGCAAATAATGTGAATATAACTGCAGTTTAATTCGGGTTATTCGGATTTCAGTATTTGGGGGATTAGGATTATATTATTGTTTCCGCGGTTGTGAGGCTTAGGAAGGCGAATATATATGTCCGCCAATGGCGGGCCCGGCCTCATCCAAAAGCCTTACAGCCGCGGGAAGAATGTGAGGGGTAACCCTCTTTTTTATTTTCGCAAGCAGTGGTATGATGTGAGCAGTTTAATTCATAGAGTTATTATTTTTTTATTTCTCGGGCCGTGGTTTTGCCCCGGTCCAAACTTAAGGTTCTCAAATGGGGGAAAACCTCCCCCAACCCCAGGAGGGAGCCAATGAGTTTAATAGGAAAAATGGCAAGGGGGGAACCCTTGCCGTGGTGGAGCTGGATCTTGCTCGGACTTGCCGTCGCATTGGCGGCTGGCTGGGCAGACCAGCTTCGCTAAAACCTGGGCGGGCCGTGCTGTTATGCCGACTCCCGCCCCTCTAAATCTGCGTATCAAAAAATGGTAAATAGGTTTGGAGAAATTTAATGCCGCTTTTTGCTATATTGGGAGTTTTAGCTGGCGCGATTTTTGCAGCCGGTTTGATCTTTCTAGTCAAACAAGGGGAGGATATGTAAAATGGATTGGGGAGTAGTAGCAGTATTCTTCCCGGTAGGAATAATTCTCGGATTATTTTTCGCCTGCGTTAGCGATTTAGTCCGAGGAAAAACTACGGAAAACCTGGAGGACAACAGTTCTCGGGTCCGCCGCCATACCAACGACGGGCGTTAACATCTGCTACTTGCAGACCAAAAACGCCCTTAAATTTTTTTTCCTAACCCGCTGGCAATGTTGGTTTTTGAAATTTCGCAAGAAATTCTAAAAACCAATCCTGTCATTGTCGGCGGATTAGGAAAAAATAAGCGAGTAAGCAAGAAAGCAAGTAAGCGGATAAGCCTATAAGCTAATAAGCTTATTTGCTTATTAGCATATTAGCTCGTTTGACCAAACTGTTGATTTTTTGTTATAATTGCAATGTTCTTTGATATGTAATTTTACCCATAATCAGTCCTTTTTGAAACCGAGGTTTTGACCAGGGTGAATTTTTTTGGAGAAATATTTATGGGAGTTCCCAAGAAGCACAAGACCCGTTCGGGTCGAAATCAGCGTCGCAGCCATCACGCTTTGAAAGCCAAAAGCTTCGCGACTTGCAAGAATTGCAGTGAACCGGTAATGCCCCACATGCTTTGCAAGGCATGCGGATATTATCGCGGACGCAAAATTACCAAATAGTTTTCTATTTGGTTTTTTTGTTGGAATTTTAAAATTTGCCAACACGTATAATTACAATTTTTTATGGCCAATAGACACCTTTCGCGTACCATAGCCATGCAGGCTTTATTTGAATGGGACTTTAAAGAAAAGAAGGAATCTTTAAAGGCCATTGTTCAAAGTACCATAGAACATTTTGGACACGGTATAGACGACACATCTTTTATTTACCAGCTGGCCGAAGGCGTGGAAGGTAAGCTCGAGGAAATAGATACTATTATTGCCAAAACCGCTCCTGAATGGCCAATAGACCAAATTCAACTGGTAGACAGAAATGTTTTGCGCATAGGTATTTATGAACTTTTATTTTTAAAAGACGTGCCCCCCAAGGTGGCAATAAATGAAGCGGTGGAAATGGCAAAAAGTTTTGGCGGCGAATCCAGCTCCAAGTTTTTAAACGGGGTGTTAGGCACTTTGTATAAGCAAATTGAACCGCAAGAGGGAGATGTAGCCGTTTAGGCAGGCAGTTAGCGATGGTATGGATTTTATACGCATTATGTAGTATAATGGTATAGATAAAAGATAATTAACCCTTTCTAACGAGTTCGGCCGTTAGAAAATGTAGGTAAAGAATTATGAATAAATTACAACTTACCGAATTACTCGCGGCCCGTTTAGGTATTACCCATAGCGAGGCTGAGAGATTTTTGAATACCTTTATCCAAATGATATACGAGCAGCTAAGAAGCGGTGTTAAGGTAAACATTTCCGGTTTTGGGCAATTTAGCGTTTCGCACCGCCATGCTCGTATTGGCGTAAACCCACGGAATCCGTCTCAAAAAATTACTATTCCAGAACTCAATACCCCGAAATTTAAAGCCGGGGAAGCTTTTAAGGAAGCAATAAAGCTTAGGCAATAACATTTGGTGTTTAAAACCTCGTTACAACTTTTGCCGTTTAGCCGGCAAGGGCGGGGCTTTTGTTTGCTGTTTTTCCTACTACTGCCCTTGGTGCGGGATTCGTATAACGGTAGTACACTAGCCTTCTCCATCCTCCGTAGCAGTAGTGTGCGGGTATCGTATAGCGGTTATTATCTCAGTTTTCCAAACTGATGATGGGGGTTCGACTCCCCCTGCCCGCTCCAGCCTTCGCTAAAGTTTCGGCTGGCTTACGCCAGAAGAATATTTATTGAAGTTTGGACAAATCAAAATTTTATCAAAATAAGAGAAAGTTGTCCGCCGAAATCTAATGAAGGCGGACGGCACTGCTACTGCGGAGGACGGGCAAGCTGGTGGCACGGGTTCAATTCCCGTATCCCGCTCCAGAGGCATTGGCGGGCAGGCAGACTGAAATACTGATTAAATTTTTCTAGTTAC